>WRNH01000021.1 GCA_009776745.1 Endomicrobiia bacterium
ACTTCGTGCAGCATGCCGTCTTTATCTTGAAATTTTGCATTATTATAATTTTTATCTCCGGACAATGTCCCGTCGGATTTAACATTTTGGCGAACGCCGGTAAACCCTTGCTCTCCTTTTGCAATTTGATTTTCAACAACGCCGTTTATAAACTTGTGGCTCATAATGTCGCCGACAACATTTATTCCCGTATCTTCATCAAGTTTTTTGCCAAAAATTGTTTCTTCCGTGCCGTTTACATATTTAAGGTTAGGGTCGTCTGCACGTTTTGTTCCGATAAGATTTTTTTCGGTCTTTTTCGTCACAATGCCGGCTTCATCAAGGGTATAGGTTGTCCGGACGCTTCCCGGCGAGTTGATGTTTCCGTCAACAACTATTGCCTCGTTTGTACCGTAAGACGCCCACTGGACATGGCCGTCTTTGCCGATACCTGCAATAACAACATCGCCTTTGTTAACATGCCCCAACGGTATATCGCTGCCTTCAAGGAACACATTGCCTACGGTTTTGAATATAAATTGATAGTCCAGCAAACTTTGCGCAAGATCGTTGTTTGATAAATTGAGTTTATCTTCTGAAACTATAAATTTAGAGCCTTCCTCCGCGTAAAAATCTCCGTCTTCATGTATGGCTGTTTTTCCTTTAAACATACTGTCTTTGCCGTTCCACTTTTGCGCCTCGCGTTCTTGCGGAGTTTGCGGTCCATTGTCATTTTCTTTATCATCGGCAATGCGTCCAGCTTCTTTTTTCTGTTCCTGAGTCATATTGATTTTTGCAGAATTAACGACTTCAAACTCATATCCGCCCATAGCTGCTAAAAAGGCAATGTCATTTTCTGTAGCGCCTGCCAATATCTTAACGTCGCGGCCTGTCATTGTAAACGTATTATTGTAAAGATATGGAGTTTTTCCGTCAGCTTGATAAAAATTTGCCGTAAGCTGCCCTTCTGTCGCGCTATTTACATCTGTATTAAAAGACATTCTTATGGTGCCCGCAACAAAAGCTGCGCCGCCCTTATATATTGTTTCCGTATTGACAAGAACAGGAATATCGGAATAAGTATTTTTTAAGCCTTGATACAGCGTAAGCTCATCATTAAAATTAAACTTCAGATTTAAGCTGTTTTCTTTGATTCCTGTTCCAAAATCCGCGCCTATGCCTTTAAATAATTTAGCCTCTCTCTCAGTTGTGCCGCCGCCCCAATAAATTCCCAATTCGCCGTTGTCTTTTGCCTTAAATATTACTTGGTCGCCTTCTTTTAAGATAATGTTTCCGCCATTTCCTGAAACATTTGCGCCTAAAGCGTTGACTGTGGCATTAACATCGCCATCTCTTGCCGCATAGCTTGATAAAGCTTGCGCATAAGTTGCAGGGATATTTCCCGCAAACTTTCCGCTAAAATCAAGTTCGCCGACATTAAAGCCTATTCCGGCATAATGATCCTGCACGCCTTTTGCCGCTGCAGACGGATCGTTATAACTAAACTGAGATTCATTTTCAACAAATACTCTGTTAACAAATTCGCCCGCCATCCATTGATTATCGTGCATTGTGTAAATGCCTTCGGTCGTAACCAAGTTGCCGTTTGACATAAGAACAGAGCCGCTTAAAGCCGTCGCGCCTTCGCCGAAAACAACAAGAGACAAGCCTCTTATGGATATATCTCCGTTGACATTCATAGAACCGTCTTTGTGTGTTGTTATTATAGCTCTTGTGTCTTTTGCATCCGGCTGCTGTCCGCCTGCTGCGCCGGCAACGCCGGCTTCGGAAGGTGCAAAATCAACCTTTACATTTTTAGCTTTGTTAGCTTTGCCGTGCAGAACAGCCGCAGGAGCAACACCGTCGCTTGATATTTTAAAACTCAAATCTGCGGCTAATTCTTGATATTGCGGTTTGCCGTCAGCGCCTGTTCCGATATAATGTTCAAATGTTCCGTTTATTGTTCCTTCGTCGCTCCAGTTTCCATCCGTATCTCTTGTGAATTGTAAGTTTATGCCGTTTGTAAAATGAACTCTTTCATTAGTAGACGGGCTTGTATAATATCCGTCCTGTTTATCGCTTGTAATTTTTATTGTTTCTGCGCCGTTGACGTTATTGTATGTAGTAGTTGTGGTTATATCGCCATTTATTTTTATTACTGTCGCAGGAGTATCATCAATAGAATAAAAGGAAGGTTTTCCGTTATTATAGCGGACTTCTAAACCGGAACCTGAAAGTTTGCCTTGTATTATATCGTTATTTGAACCGACTCTGTATTTTGCATGATTGCCAAGCAGGTCAAACTGTCCGCCCCAAACGCCTATTGTCCCTGTGAAAGTATTGTTATCTTTATTTAACGCAAAATCAGTAAGCGACCGGTAATTCATTTCATATGCTTCGCTTGCTTTGTATTTCTCAAGCTGCTGTGCGAAAGTAAATCCGCTTAAATTATTATTAGCAACATAGTTTTCAAAAGATTTTCTGTTATTTTCTCCCTGTTCGAAAACATATTGTATTGTAATCTCTCCGTCATCGAGCGCTATATTTGCAAGCGGATCATTAGTAAATACTCCTACAAAGGCATCATAATACATTCCAACTACACCCGTGAAATTGCCGTTGATGTCCGTTCCGCTTATATTCATTATGCCTGTATAGAAAGCACCGTCTTTGCCGTTAAGTCCGGATGCAAAAACCACGTTAGAATTTGAAATTTTAAAACTTAAAGATGAATATGTGCCGTAATGATTATATCCATCGGTTTCTAACCCTATAACATTTGAAAAAACAAAATCGTCACCCTTTTCATTCAATTCATATTGATAAGAAAACTCTCTGTCTGTTTTCTGAATGTCTCCATTTGCATTTTTAGCCCAGTTGTCTTTAAAATATTTGTCATTCCCCCATATAAGTTTGCCGTCTTTATCAAAATTTTTGATAGATAAATTAAATTTTTCTCTTTCACCTTCTACTATCAAATTGCCTTCATCATCTTTCGTAATAGAAACGTTTGTGGATATTGTTTTTGTAGTCGAGCCGTCGCTCCACTTTGTTTCTATAATTTCCATATTTCTTTCCATAGCGGCTGTGCGGGCTATGAGAGACTGATCGATCATAACATAGCCTTGCTGTTTTTCATCATAACGGGCAGTAGTTGTAATAGTCAGTCCGTTTTCGCCTTTTTGATACATCTGCACATCAATCTTGTCTTGTTTTATTTTTCCATCTTCGGAAAGAACGGATTTTGTAAAATAAAAACCATTATCGCCGCATACCAAGAAACTTTCTCCTTCCGTTGAAAAAGGTCTGTAGAAAGATGAAACTTTGTATTTATTGATAACTTCTATTTCATTGTCAGTCTGAGAAGCCCGTTTGCCGTCTAATATAGAATTGTTTACGGAATTTAAAACGCTGTATATGTCTCCCATCAGCCCTTGCAAAGTTTGGCGGGCAATTTGCGTGTTACCCTGCGAGTCGCGGAAATAAGCTTCATTTTGAATATAAGTTTTTCCGTCTTTGCCCGTTTCTATTGCCTGTTTTGATTTAAGATAGTCGTTGATATTAGGCATCAGCTTTATCGGCGATTCTGCGCCTTTTATGCCCCCTGCGTCATACAATATGTCTAAAATATTTAGCGCCCAGTCATAGTCTGACTCATATGTGCCATTAAGAAGATAGTTAAAATCGACATCCGTAAGCTTTTCTGAAAATTTACCTCCAAGCGAAGCCAAGTTGTCTAATCCATTTAAACCAAGTTTTGCAATGCTGCCGTTATCATTAAAATTGTATCTCACTATACCGGACGGTGAAGAAGCTTGGCTTACCATAAAGGCGAAACCGCCGTCTGGATTTTTGCCTATATTTATATAAGCAATTTGTCCCGTTTGAGAATTATATGCGCTGGTTATAAAGCTCGCAGGCTTATAGCTTCCTTTGCTATCTTCAGCTTCCGCGCGGGTATCCCAAACCATTCCCGCGTCAATGCGCCACCCGCCGTCTTTTCCCGCATTATGCAGCTGCAAGAAACCGCTTTGCCCCGCCGCAAGCCCTGACATTCCGTCAATTTTTTGATTGTCAATTCCGAAAACCGTTCTATCAAGCGTAAAATTCCCGTCTTTTCCGTAAGTTATATTTGAGTCCGTGACAGTAAGCGCATAACCTAAATCCTTGTTGATAAATCCCGTATGCATAACGGACGATTTAAGAAGTCCTTTGCCGGTCAAAACGCCCCACATTCCCACTATTCCGTTGATAGACGCTGATGCCGATAGCGCATAGCCCAGTTCAAATCTGTCATTTAAAGACATTTTTGAAATATTCAATTCAAAACTTCCTTCTTCCTGCGACCCGTTAAGCCCGTAAATTACGGTTGTATATCTTCCGTTTTCAAAAACACTTGACATAAAATTAAATAATTTACCGTTGTTTGTGACATTGTAATAGTTCTCGTATTGACCTTGTATTTCTACAACAGTCCCGTTTGAATATCTTCTTACCTTTTGACCGTCAAGCTCGCCGCCAATACCTGCGATAAATTTATTATCCTTTATATAACCCGTTCTGTAACCCAAAAACATTTCCTGCAAAGTGCCTGCGATAAGATTAACAAAAGTTCCCATAAAACCGTCGCTTGCGCCTGCAAAACTTTGAATAAGATCATTCAGTTTTTCCTTTGCGGGCTTCAAGCTGTTTTCTTGCCAATCATCTTTCAAGTTGTTAACCGCTTCGCCGCGGAGTATGCTTGCCATTACAAAAGCAGTCTTGCCTAAAACCCCGCCGTTGTCCGCAATATTGTATAAACCTGACGTAAAAGCGTTAACAATTCCTGCCGTAATGTTAAAAGCTAATGTTGAAAAACGTTCTATAGGCATAAATGCGTAAGAAAAAGCCGTAGATATAAAATTAGTAATGCCGCTTACAACGCCGGCTATTTTCGTCATCACATCTATAAACGTTGTTTTACCGTGATCGCTCAACGTTTTATCAGAAGCGCTACTCTCCTGTTTTTGGCTGTCAGTTTTTCCATTGTTCATATACTTATCATAATCTTCGCCGCTCATGCCCGTCATCTTTTTGAATACACTGCCAATATTGTCTGAAAGAGTTTTGTCAAAATCTTGTTCAATCTTATTTATATCAATGCCCATTTTGCTTCCAAGAATTTGCGCAAAATATTTAACATTGAGGTTCAAGTCAAAATCCCAGTTGTTAGAAGACGACATAAACATTCCGTCTCCTCCGAAAACTTCCGTATGCGTAAAACTTAAGGTAAAGCTGCCTTGTTTAGCGCTTCCCGTTAAACTAAACCCGTCGCTTACCGCTCTTCTTCCGTCGGAATAAACCTTGCCGGTATCCGGGTCTATCATACGCATGTCGGAATGATTGTAGCCAAGCCCCATTGCACTTACATTCATGCTCCAGCCCTGGCGGACAAAGCTGTATGCCGCGCCAAAAGACGCACTGCCGCGAGATCCGCTGACAGAAAAATTGAAGCCGACTGTCTGCCATAAAGTATTATAAGAGAATTCAAATGCCGCGCCGTTTTGCAAAGTTATTCCAAATGAATGAGTCCATCCGTTTTGACCGCTGTTATTCGGATCTATTTCCATAAATCTCGCATAATAGCTTATGCCGACGCCGGCAAACGTATAACTTCCGCCTACAGTCCAGCGTTTGCCGTATTGATTGTCGTCAGACCACATAACCGACACGCCTATGCTGCCATAAGAAAAATCAATACCGCCTTTTTTCTTTGTGTAATATTCGTATGTGTCATTATCTGCACCGTCGGGATCTTTGCCTTTAAGTCTTACCTTGCTTACGCTCTTAAATTCAGAATACCCTGCATAAATTCTGAAACTGCCGATACTTAAGTCTATATGCGGCCCCCAAGCTATGCCGAAATGCCCGTCTTCCCAGCCTATAGACATAAAGAAAAGATTTAATTTTAAATTCTTTATGGATTCTTTCGCTGTTTTTTTGCCAAAATCCCATATTTTGTCAGCTTTCTCCCAATCTCCGGTTACAATTCCTACCGCTTTGCTTACAATCCATGAACCTGCAATTAAAGCCGCCTGCACAATTAATCCTGCAAGCAGCATGATGGTTGATGCCGCTAATAGTGCGGCAGTTGTCACAGATGCGCCAATCGTTATAGCAGCTCCGGCTACAGCCGAAGCGACTGTACCGATAGCCGTGCCGGCAGCCCAGCCTATAATTCCTCCTGAGGCAGCGCCTGTTGCAGGGCTGGCTGCGCCAAAAGAAACAATGGTAACGATAACGGCAATTATAATGACCACAGCCGCGACTACGTATCTCCAATTTTTTTCTACCCAAAACCCAACGGCTTCAAAAACATTATTCGCTTGCTTTTCAATTCTGCCGTATTTGTCAAGCTTAAGAATTTTGTATTCCTTACCGTCATCGCCTGTATATGAAGTGGTTTTGTATCTGTTGCCGGCAACGCCGTTTTCGTCATACGATACCTTTTTGCCTTGAAACTTAAGAACAGCTCCTCCGCTGCCGACAGAAGCAAAATAAACGCCTTTGCCCGAACCGACAACTTTAACGGAACCGGACAGCACTTCATTTTGCATAATGTTTGAACCAGCCCTAAAGACAGCGCCCAAACCAAAAATTACCAAACTCCCGTTTCTTATAGAAATTGTTCCGTTTGTAACTTCATACCAGCCGTTTAAAACTTCTTTCCCGTTTTTGCCGCCTTTGACTTGATCGTTTACTATGGCGTTTGTGTCTGAAGCGTCCGGCGGCAGACCTCCGCCGGAGGAGCCGCCTCCGCTACTGCTGTATATTGTGCTGGAGCCTATATCCAAAATACCGTCAAAAATGTTTGCTGTAATATTTCCGTCTCTGTCCTCTGTAAACACGACGGAAGCGCCCGCGACAATCACAAGATTAGAGACTACAGTAGCTTCCCAGCTTTTTGGATCTCTGCTTTTATAATCAACGCTGATCGCCATAGGCAATTTTATATCTATTGAAAATGCAGGTTTGCCTTTGGAGTCAACTGTTCTTGAAAGGGATAAGATGAAAGTATTTCCAGCGCTTTGGTTAAAATCAAAAATATCGCTGCTGCCGAAAGAGATGTTTGCTCCGCTTCTTGTGGTAAGAATATAATTTATATCGCTAAAATCTATAACGGTTTCGTTTTCTGTATGAACGGTCCTGTTTATGTTGTATTTATTGTCTTGCGCATAGTCTGCTTTTCTTATGTAAAAATTGCCTATTTGGGTAAGTTCTCTTAACCCTTGGAAAGTGCCGTCGTCTTTCATCCAATAAAAGTCTATGGCTACGCGAGTGCCGTCTGGATTTTCAGCGCTTCCGGCCAAAATGATTTCGCCGCCGGGAAGCTGGTATTCGCCTTCGTTTTTAAGCCATTGATTTCTTGACGGATCCAAAAATTTATCTATTTTTATGTTTTTATCATAGGAAATTTTGCCTGTAGACGCGTCAAAATTAATCGTATAAGTCCTCATTGAGTTACCGTCGTAATAGGCTTGAGTCAAACTGCCGTTGGGAGGTCCTCTCAAAGGATTGGCTCCTTTCATAGCGTCGCCCACTGTAAAAAATACTCCGTCAGTGTAAGGGTTGCCGTAAGCGTCCGTGTTCAAGGTAAGAGAAAGCAGATCGTATCCCATGTATGAATACATATACGTTCCGCCGCCGCTGCCGTCCGGCATGAAATAAAGACTTTTGTCGTTTGGATTCAAGATGGTATCCCATTCAAAGTCAATGCCTTCGGGTTTTCCATTGCCAAATCCGAAAAAACGGGAGTCGCCGTATCTTGCGTTTCGCCAGAACAGATTTTCTTCTTCCAATGTCATTTCGGAGCTGTAATTGCTGCTGTAGCTGTTACTATATCCGTATGGGTCGTAGCCGTAGCTGCCGTAGTCGTAGCCATAGCTGCCCATCATCCTTTCGCGCTCTTCTGCCGACATTTGGATGCTACCTCTTACTTCGTATTTCTTTACGCCGATAAAAGTTTTGCCGTCAAGCGTTATCATTTCTATAATGCTTCCGTCTTTTTGGCGAAGCTCGTATCTGGTTTCTTTTCCGCCGTCAAATATCACCATCACAAAAGAATCGCCGGCATTTGGCCCTGATGTGTTTGTGCCGAAAATTTTTGCAACGACGATTTTCACAGTGTTTGTCTTGGCATTTAACTTTATGCTTCCGTCAGCGCCTATGATTATTTCCACCGCAGAGTTTCCCGCCATATTTTCCACTATGTATCCAAATCCCGTGTCTCCCGTTCTCGAAGCCGTAATGACGGTTATTGTGGCGGCAAAACCGTAAGCGTTTAAAACAGTTTCGTATTTGCCTGTCTGCAAATTATAGGTTTTGTATTCTATAGTCTGCAGGGCGTGCATCGCTTTATTGTATTTTGTTATTTTTATGACGCCTTCGACGTCATACATTGTGGTAATTGATATATTCTTGTTATCGGGATCTATAATTCTTACTTCAGCCGTTCCGGAAGACGCGGCAGCGCGATAAACGTATTGTCCGTTTTCCACAAAAACCTGCATTTGTCCCGCAATAACTTCGCCAATGCTGAAGAGGAAAGAACCCGTATGGAGTATCGTTCCGTTTCCTATAACGACAAAAGCGCTGTTGACTATAGAAACAACGCCTCCGCTTACAAGATAAGAATCCGCAGTCTCTATAATTTTTGCGTTTGTCCGGGTATTGTTTTCTTCCTCGGTTTCCTGAGCATCTTTAGGGGCGGCGTCTTCTTGCGATTCACCGTCTTTTTTCTTTTTCTCTTTTATGCTTTCAATGCCGTATTTTCCGGCAAAAGCGGAAGCGCTGCTCTTGGGTTTGTCTATAGTCATAGTCTGTCCGGCGTCAACGGTTATATCGCCGTTTAGTATAAATGCGCCGTTTGCATGCGGCGAGTATGTCCCTGTAAAAACTCCCGTAGCGTCAAGCTTGCCGTCTCTGTAGTGGGAATATGCTGCCGTTATATCGGCGCTGCCGCTTTCAAGCTTAAATTCGTATTGATACCCGCCGTCTTTCCATTCTTTTCCGGTAACCGTCCAACTGGCTTTTGCAGGTTTAATAAAAGTTATGGTATCGTCGCCTATTCCGGTTCTTGCCTTATGGCCTGCTTTATAATCGTATCCCATTCCTGCAAGTATGCCGTCTTTGCCATAGTCATACCACGTATAGCCGTATTTTCCTTGGGCGGCAGACGTTTTCCAATTTACGAAATCTTCCGCGCTAAAACCGGAAACATTATAGATATTGAGCTTATATCCGCCTTCCAAGTCGTGTCCCTCAGGATATGAAATTTGCTCGGTAAGCTGATAGTCTTTGTTCGTGTCAAAAACAGGATTAAAATCTTTGTCTATTTGAACGCCGGAAACTGTCCTTGAATAAGTTCCTTTGCCGTCGCTGTATGTAACGCTTCCGCCGGCATTGGTATTGATATCGGCGCCGTTTTTCCTCCAGTCCGCAGGATTTTTTATCTGCGCCGTTATCGTTACGTCCATGCCGTTTAATTTTCCGTTATAGCTTAATTGGTATGGGTTTGCGCTGTCGTAGGTATATATATTGGCTTTGCTCATATCAACGTAAAAATCATTGTTCATAAAAGCATTGTGATTTGCATAAATGCTGTTTGCGGTATTTGCATTTTCGCCTTCGTCAAACAAAGTTCCGTCAACCGCTCCGAATATTGCCTGCATTTGCTGCGTAAGCGAAGACTGCTGATTGCTTCTTGAACTGCCGGCAACCCAATGCGCATAGAAATCTTTGAGATCAAACTTATACGCTCCGGACGCTATATTTGCCCAGCTGCTTTGCGTTTGAGGCGCGCCGGATCCAAAAATCGCTCCTGCGCCTTCTCCGGTAACCGCCAAATCGGAAAGTCCGTTTAACATATTTACAATGTCTTGCGCCGTAAGATTTCCGGGATCTTGCGCTGCTGCGGCAGCTTCGGTTTTTCTGTTTATTACAGAATATATATTGATATATATTTCATTCCTTAACAACAGCCCTATCTGTCCTTTTGTCTGATTTGTAAATCCCAGATCTCTTAAAGCGTCTTGAAACTCTTTGATCTCGGCGCTCTGCTCCGTCTTTTTATTTTCATCCGCTTCAGACGGCTCTTTATAAGTCTGGTAGTCGTACTCGCCGGCATTATCCAAATATACGTGAAGCTGCGTCTTTTCGTTTTTATCCGTAAAAGAATTAAAACCTCTGCTTCTGTTGTAGAGAGATTCGTTGTTTCTAAGCTTCAAACGCTCAATATTTTGCATCGCTTTGCGCATAAGGTCTGCGGGACCGTCTTTGCTGCCTCCGCTTCCGCTGCCGCTGCTTTCTTCGCTCAGAAGCTCGGGGTGATAATTTTTAATATATTCTTCATAGGCTTCCTGCGAATTAAACAGGCAGTTGGGCTTAGTAAGGTCGTATCCGTAAACGGAAACGTCGCCGCTTTCAAGTATTGTGCCGAACTCAAAAGCCGTAAGCGCGCCGTTAGAATTGAAAACGGCAGTCATAACCTGTCCGGGAAATTTCAAAGGATTGCCGTCTTTATCCTTAGTATTGTAGGGATAAGTGTATTCGCAGGCGCGTTCCAAATATCCTATAGAACCGCTGAAAGTCATTCCGTTCCTGGTGGTGTTTGAAGAAGAGTAGCCGCCTCCCTCAACATATGTCATGGAAGCCGTCTGGCGTATTTTGCCGTCGGCCGTTCCGTATTCTTCAACAACTATGCGGTTCCTTAAATCTCCCTGCGCGACATTTAAGGAACCGCCGTTTGTATAGCTTTGATAAAATGTGTACCTGTACGCGCATTCTACTTTGCCGCCGCCGACATTTTTATAACCTGCAAGCTCAGCCCTGTACACCGGTTTGCCGTCGTCATCATACCTTGTCTCGGATTTTAAAACGCCTTTATGTTTGAGATAAGCTGCTATTTCGTCATAAGTGTATCCTTCGTCTATCATTCTTTGTACATCGTTCTTATAAACCTCAATGTCGCCTGATATTTCAAGATCGCCGTCCTTGCTGCCGCCGCTTGAAATGGTAATTGTATTTGTATTCTCGTCAACGGACATTTTAAGCTTGGCGGATTCAATGCCCATATCTTTGAGATACTGCTTATACTGTTCTTCAGTCATTATATCTTCGGGCTTTAAATTATATTCCGTAACGCTTAAGACATTGTTTTCTATCAAACCTTTATTGAACGACATTATGTCGCCTTTTGTGTCAAACACGGCTATAAAAACAGCGCCGTCGCATTTTACTGTTTCCGTCTGCCCGTCTTCGCCTTCTTTTTCGTATTCGTAAGGATATTTAAACTGCACAGCCCTTTCCATAGCTCCTACGCCGCCGATATCTTTTAAGCCGAACTGCGTTGCCTTGCCGGTGCCGGACGCATAAGTTATCGCGCCTGTCATTCTTGTTCTTTTTTGGCTGCCGCTGCCAACCGCTGCGTCGACCGTGCCGTATCTTTCAAAAACAACTTTTGTTTCGCCGGCTTTAGCGTCAAGAAATGTGTTGTTTGTATAATCCTGCTTAAACGTATATGAAAACACCGCATTGCCTTTGCCGTCATTTTCAACGCGCGTCGCGGTATAAATTTCTTTGCCGTTTTCGTCGTATTTTGTTTCCGTTTGAATTTTATCTTCGCTCTTTAATTTGGCTATTATTTCTTCATAGCTCCAGCCGGCCGCAAGCAAACCTTCTATTTCTCCCATAACCGCATTGAAGTCGCCGCGCACGCCTATCGTCATACCATTGTCAAAACCGATAATATTTGCAGCCGGATTTGTTCTTTCGGCGTCTATGCTTACTTCCCTGAAAAAATGCATGGACGCCGGCGCTTCCACGGAATACATCATTCCGCCTATAAGTATTCCGTCCGCAATATTTGAGCTGTATGCGCCTACGAAATCTCCGGTTTTATCGTCAAATATCCCTATAAGCACTTTTGCGTCATATCTCGCGCCTGTGGGATTTCCGTCCTTGTCTGTAATAATGTCGCCGGGGTAAGTGTACTGGACGCCTCTTATCGCTTTTCCGGCATTTGGAACTTTCAAACCGTCTTTTGTCGTAAGCACGGCGTCATTATCTTCGTCATACGCATAAGTAATAGCCCTCTGTATCGCGCACTTGCCGTCTGCGCCTTTTGAAAAATCTTCAACAACGATATAGCTTTCGCCGGCTTTGGCGTCGTAAAGCGCAGGATAGTCGCTGTTATCCTGTTTGAACGTATATTTATAAACGCTTTTGCCGTCTTTATAGTCCTGAAGTTCGGCTGTATAAATTTCAGCTCCGGTATTGTCATATCTGACTTCTTTTGACAAAAGTCCGTTATACTTCAGATACGCAACAATATCGTTATACGACCAGCCGGCTGCAACCCCATCGGCTATCGCTTTGGCGTCTTTGTCGCTTAAAGACTGTCCGCTGCCGTCTTTATCAGGGTTAATTGTAAGGTCGCCTTCTTTGCCTGCAGGTCCGTAATAAGTATATGAGTGGGTTAAAGGATCCCAGTCCATAATGCCTATAACGTTTCCGTTTTCGTCTCTGATAACTTTATCTTCATCTTCGGGCGAATCCAAATTAAGCGTCATTGCCAAAATATTTAGAAGCGTGAAACTTTTTTCAGCGTCGCCTTGCTGCTGCCCGTCATCTGAGTCATTGGGTTTGCCTCCGGGAATAATAGCGCCTGTTAAGTCGTATCTTGTAACATAAACGGTTCCGTCGGAGCGTACGCTTAATATCTCGTATCCGTTAAGCATGCCGCCTTCTCCTGTATAATCCAAAACATAACCGTTGCGGGCATGTGTTTTTGTAGGATTGCCGTAGTCATCAGTTCCTTTATTGCTCAAAGGTTCGTTGTTTTTATCCGGATCGTTGTCAACAAAAATGACCCTTCTTTCAAGGTTAACGTTCATTCCCGGCAGATTGATTTGCATGCCGCTGTTTGTTTTTGCGGGAATATTTGACTCTTGGCCTTCCGGTGTTTTGCTTACCGAATAAGTGTCTGCGGTTTTAACATATGTTTTTCCGTTTCCGGCATAATCCATATATTCCTCAATAACCAATTTCTGCTCGCCTTTGGCCACACCGGTCAGAGTAGTGTCATTTGAATAATAATCATCTCCGTAGAAAGTATAGAGTACCGCCATTTGCGGACCGTTGACTCCGGGAGTTCCGGGCAGATAGCCTACATTTTCCGCCACATACAGCAAATTGCCGAGCGGATCGTATTTGGCTTCTTTTTCAAACAAACCCGTCGAGCGCAAATAAGCCGATACATCTTCAAAACTCCAGGCAACGTCGTCAAATTGCGGATCCATATCCTTGAGCGTCCCTGAGTAAAAATCGTCCTTTGTCATGGACATCTTGCCGGCTATAAATTTAACGAGATCTTCCATTGTTGCAAACTGCCCTTCCGGTCCAAGCCGGCTTTGGTCTATCCATAAATCGCCTTCTTTGCCAATCGGACCCCACACGCCCACGCTTCCGTCGCCATTGTCAACAACTATGCCAAGCACTTTCCCGTCGTCGTCTTTTATAAATTCTCCTTTAGCAAGCTTTGCGGCTAGATCCGCTATAACTTGAAAAGGATTTGCCACGCTTGTCAAAGCGCCTATTGCGGCATCGGCAATGCTTTGCGCGGCATTTGCCAAAACAAGAACCGCGTCAATGCTTGCACTCTGCAGGATGCCGATAATGCCGTATATATATGTAATGGCATCGTATAATGCCCGTTCTGCCGCTTCCCCTACAACTTCCGGCAGCCCGAGTTTCTCTACAAGCGTGTTAAAAGCATCATCAAACATCTTTTGCGCATCGGCAAGCACCCCTTCAGCTTTTGCCGCCGTGCCTTTTACCGTATCCAAATAAGTTTTGGCTGTGCTTACAGCTTCTGCCATCAACACAAAGTAAGAAGCAGCCAAATTGTTTTTGTATTCTTCGTTGTAATGAGCAAGGCCTTGGTATTCTTTTCCGTCTTGCGCAACGGCAGGCAAACCTCTTTGAAGCTTTTCGTATTCTTCCCGGCT
Organism: Endomicrobiia bacterium; assembly: GCA_009776745.1. GTDB lineage: Bacteria > Elusimicrobiota > Endomicrobiia > Endomicrobiales > Endomicrobiaceae > Endomicrobium_B. The sequence goes on from WRNH01000021.1 coordinate 14,025, forward strand.
GAAAGTCAAAGTTTTTCCGCCGTTCATATTAGGATCCGTGACCTGATACGAAATATTTCCTTTAGCATCCACTGTCGCCGTTACGGAAACGTTTACTCCGCCTTTGCCCTCTTTTGCCGCTGCAAGAGCATCAGCTTCGGCTTTCATATTATGTTCTGCGGCCTGTGCGCGCAAAGACGCGTCTTGCGCTTTAATGCTGGCATCATAAGCTTCCTGCTCAGCTTCAGCCCTAGTGCCTTTTTTAGGAACTTTCACTTCATTTCCGTCTTCATCTTTCTTTGTTTCCCACTCGTCCGCAGAGCTTGCCCATACACGCTGCGTCTGCAGTTTTGGAACCACTCTTTGAACGGTCACTTCATAATAATGCACTACGCCGCCAGCGTCGGTATAACTTCTGGTTTCTTTAACGTCTTCCATTACATAGCCCATAACGGGAATATCCACATACTGCCCGCCGGTTTGGGCTTTCATTTCATCATCGGTAAGTTTTGTAATGTCGTTGTATGGCGCTCCTCCCCAACCAATCATTTTCTCGTTCATTGCCTCTGTTTCTTTAATCTTTTGCGAGTTCGTTAGCACTTTAAGACTGCCCGGCGCTCCCTCTATTTGGTAGCCTTTGTAGTACTCTCTGGAGCCTTCCGGTCCAACAAAAATGTCTTTTCCGCTGAGAAGATCGGAAAGCTGCTCTTTTGTAAGAGTTATCCCATTTCCGTCTTTTATAGAGCTGTCAAAAAGACTAAAGCTGCCGTCAGCGCCTTTTTTAACCGTTATAAAATGATTGCCGCTTACCTGAATGATCACCGACTCCGGAGAATCTGAGCTGTAGCTGTTTAGATAATCAATAATATCATCAACGCTTACTCTGTATCCTTCGTATCCGGAAGGCATCATTGCTTTTATAGCCGCGAAACTTACTATCAAAACGGTTTGCGCGGAACTTCCCGGTCCGCCGGAAGCGACAAGGATATTGTCTTTGCTGAATCTTCCTTCCGCTATATCTTGTAACACAAGCTCAAGACCTACCATATCAAAATCTTGCCTGTTTAAAGCCGCGGCAGCCGCCCTTGCCGCGGGAATATCAAAGCTTGCGTCCGGATAAGACAAATACTCCGTCAATGCCTCTATGCCTGCAAGAAAAGCTTTTTGTTTATCCGGAGACATTGTGCCGAAATCTGCAAAAGCATCCGAAAAAGCCTTAATTATTTTATCTCTCATAGCCGGCCCGAATTTATCGGTCAATGCGTCTATAATGTCCGAAACGCCGGTGTCTTGTATATTTGCGTCGGTTATAACTTTTTCATCTTTTAAATAAGCTGCGATCTCATCGGAAGTTTTGCCTGCTAAGATCATATTTTTTACTTCGTCAACAACTTCGGGCAAAGTCCCTTTGGGCAAAGTTATGCTTATGTCTAAAATTGTGTCGCCGCCTATATAAAAATTTACGCTTGTACTTCCGTCATTATTATTTTTTACCGTAATCCTATCGTTTTGCGTGCTTGAGCCGTTATCGGGTCTTACGGTTCCGGTTTTGGAATTTTCGGGATAATAGCTTCCGCCTGCATAGGCCGGATTTTGATACATTTTGCCGTCCTTGCCCTTTGCTTCTTCTCCTCTTGTGTATTTTTCAAATTCGCTAAAATTATCAAAAACAACCGAATTATTAAGATCGTTTTTATCAGTAACAGTCCAAGTTAAATTGCTTCTGTCTAAATCTTCTTGTTTGCTTTTTGGATCCACGCTGCCGCTTTGTCCTTTTACAGGCCTATAGTCATTTTGGTTTCTTCTTACTGTGATTTTATCATCTCCGCCATTTTCCCTTGTAACCTTAAAATTATCACCGCTGCGATTGCCCTCAGCGGATTTGCGTATATACCATTCTTTTCCGTTGATATCTATCGCTTTTTGTCCGTCTAAAAACAAGTTAAGATTTTTGTCGTCAAAATAGAGTGTTATTTTTGTTCCTGCGCTGTCCTTCTGTCCGTTAAGACAGGTAACGCTGCCGCCGCCAAGCCAATTACTCCCAGCCTGCACTTCAACAGTGTTGACATGCTGCATTATGTCAAAAGTAATCTCGCCGGTGTTTTCATCTTTGCTTTTAAATCTAACCATGTACTCCGAGCCGTTAACATCTCTTATCGCCACTGTCTGGTATTCCCCCATCCGATTTCGTTGTGAATTGAGCAGTTTTTCATATTCTTCTTTTGAAAAAGTATGAGTCTGACCGTTTATCATCAAAGTGTATGTAAAAACAGGCGTCCCTGTCACTTCGACATTTGCCAAAACGCCGCCATTATTATCTAAGACTTGTTCAGCGGCTTTTCTGGCGGCCTTACGGGCTTGGCCGTTTAATCCGCTTTCGGGGTCATACCCTTTGCGGACAGCGCCTGAAGTGTCTTCAGCGTCTTCGCCTCTCATCAGCTTGGCATATTCTTCTGGCGTAAACGTCATAGGCTTGCCGCCATTTTGATTCGGATCCGTTATCGTATAACTTTCAATTACACCGTCAGGGCGTGTGTTGGATTCAACTTTTACAGCGCCGAAGGCGCCATTGTATTTCTCCTGCATTTCTTTAAGGCCTTCCTGTCCGAATTTTTCGGTATCGCCTTTTCCTTTGTCTTTCCAGTCGTTCTCAGTCCCTTCCCTTTCTTCAAGACCTAGTTCCGTTAGTGTAACCTCGTATTGATACGTTTGGATTTGGCGGATAAAAATGCCCGAGCCTTCGGGCTGTTCCACAATAACTTCTCTGGTAGCCGTTTCCCATACGGTTTTTTGCGTTGCCGTAACGACCAAAACTTTTTTCGTTCTGTCCGTAGTTCCTTTCATATCGGACATTTTATCGTCGGTCAAAACGGAAACGCTTTCCGGATCTTGCTTTGCTTTATTGTTGAGGTTATTTTTTGTGGAATACCCTGCGGCAAGAAAATTTACATTGCCGTCTTCGGAGCCTTTATATCCCAAGTTTGTTCTGCCGTCTTTAGAAGTCGCTCTTTTGCCCGTTATAAGATTTTTGAAATTGTCCGCGTCGTATTTTACAGTTTCACCGTCGTATCTGTTGGGGTCTGTCACTTCGTAAGATACGTCGTATTTATTTTCTTTTGAATTCCAATCCTGACGCTTTGTGACGGTTATAAAACGGTTGCCGTCGACCCACAATATCGCGCTTTCGCCGGGGGCAAGCGAATCCATAAAATCTTCGACCGTCGTTGCGTATCCTGCGGAAGCTTTTCCGTTTTTATTAAGTACGCTGTTTAAGGCCGCCATAGAGGTGCGGACATATGTTTTCCCGTCGTCGCCCGTATAGGTTTCAACGGCAGAATCTTTATCCGCGCCGCCGGCTAAGGCATTTACTATGTCAGCTGCAAGAGCCGCCAAGCCCAAAGCCCCTGCGCTTATCGCGCCGCCGATGACCTGCTTTAAAGCCAAAGCCGCATCATTTACAATCTCAACGCCTTTGTTTATAAGATCCGTGATAATGTCTAAAACCTTTTGGAAGTCAACGTTTTTGCTTTGCGCGTCCTGTTCGGCAAGGTTAAGCTGTTTTAAAACTTCTTCTCTTGTAGCTCCCGTGCTTGTCATTATCGCGTTTATGGTTTTTTCATCGTAAGCATAATTTGTGACTTTTGCATTCGGATTGGTTTCTTTTATTTTTTCAAGTACGGAGTTGAAATCAATTTCTGCGCCGTACACAATCTGCTTTTTTAGCGCCTCAATGGTCTCGGCGGAAACGTTCGACACAACCTTTGCCAAACCGTTTTCATCATAATAAGTTACCGTCCCTGCCGTTTCGCTTGCAAGAATGGTATTTGTAAGTTTTGCATCGCAGTCTTCTTTCACTTTGTTAAGCGCGCTTTTCGCATTAGACAGATTTCCGTTGGCTTGTTGTGCCTGAGCACTCGTTTTCTTTTCAAAGCTTGAAATACTATTTTTGTAGCTGTCGTGAAGCTGCATGTAGTATTCCTGCTGGCTGTAGCCGCTGCCGCTGTAGCTGTCGTAGTTATAATTGTAGTTATAATTATTGTATCCGCTTTCGTTTTGCCGTTTATAAGAAAGATACTGCTCGTATTCCATGCTTGTCAAATAATTAAGTGCATACAGCATGCTGTTATATTCCGTAGCGGAATAATAATTGCCGTCAATTTTATCGGTTTTGCTGTAAAGGTCCTCCAGCTTATACTCTTTGCCGTTGATTACAAATTTATAATCGCCGTATTCGCCGCTCATTGTTATGTTGTATCTGGATAAGATGTCTTCAAGCTGTTCTTTTGCAGACATGCTGCTGTAGGAGTAGTAGGTGTAGTACCAGTCGTTGAATACGCCGTTTAATGCGTCAACAAGCGCCTGTCTTGCATCGGCGTATTCCTTTTCGCTTTGAGCTTTTTTAACATCGTACTCTGCCATGTAAAATCTGGTTTCTCCGGAAACAGCCAGCGGCCAGTCAAGCATACCGTTGGGCGCAAGTTTATTATCGCTTAAATAAGCCTTAAGTTCTCCGGTATCGCATTGGATGGTTTCGCCGGCAGAATCGGTATCGGTGGAATACCATATTTCATAAGAATCCTCTCCTGTTTTGGTAATAACGCAATAGTAGCGCTGGGTGCCCGATTGCTGCGTGTAGCTGGTGGAGCCCATTAACATTACGCTTTGCCCGATTTGCAAAGACGCTATAAGTTTGTCAACTTCCACATTGTGCATCATTGCACCGGCATGGATTTTAAGCATATCGCTTACTGCTCCGGCTGCATTGTATCCGATTTTTCCGTCCTCAAAGGTAAGTTTTCCGTATCCCTCAGCTCCGACGATAGTTTGCCCGTCTTCAGAAAATTTGAGTTTTAGATCTCCGTTTAACAAACCTGAAAACAGCAGTTCAAAACCTGCAGTCTTTTCGTCGATATTTAAAATTTTCGCCAGGTATTTCGCTTCCGGCGAAAAAGTCAGGTCTATTTGGTCAACGGCTTTTGCCAGATCGCTTATGAATTTATTAAAGTCGCCTTTGATCTGCGCCCTTACTTCGGGAGTATTTATTTTCTTGAGCAGCTCTTCGGGCGTCATTCCCGCTGCCTCGGCTATTTTGTTTATCAGATCTTTGTTTATTACGGAATTTGTCGTTTTGCCGTTAGCATCTTTTTTAACGTAATTGCCGTCTTCGTCTTTTGTCCAGTCGAAATAGCCGGTATGTTCTGCATTGTTTACGTCTTTGGCATTTTTTCCGCTCATTAATTTTTCAAATTCTTCTTTATTGTAAGTTATCGGCGCGCCGTTATTTTTTGAAGGATCCGTTATGGTATAAAACGTATTGCCTTTGCCGTCGGTTTCTTCTATTATTGTTACATCTCCCAGCTTTTTTTCAGAACTGTCGACGCCGATGCTTACCTCGCCGTTTGGTTTGTTCTCATAGGACAAACCTAAATATCCGTCATAAGCTCTGCCGTTTTTGTCGTGCGCTTCCTGCCCGTTCATTAATTTCTCAAATTCTTCTTTTGTAAAATCGGCGGTAAAGTTTAATGTTGTGTCGTTGACCGTATAAGTTCCGGTTGCGCCGTTGTACTCGACCTTAACTGTCGTCGGGTCTCTTTTCTGGTCTCTTGTATTTGCCGCAGGCGTTGTTGTTTCCGTGCCGGTTTGCGCACCCGAATCCGCATTTGAGTAATAATCTTCAACGGCCTTTGCAAGAGATTCTTGGCTTGCGCAATAACACAGCTTCCCGTTTGAATCTTTTTTGAAGCTTCCCCCATCCTTTATTTTCCCTGTGGAGTCTTTTTTTATGTCGATTTTATCGTCCATAATGTCGTTAAGGAAAAGCTCAAAACCCAAGGCTGCGGAACTTTTTTGGCCGGCTTTATCTCCTAATGTCTGTTTCAAAGCTTTTGCTTCCGTTCCGTCGAAACTTATATCCTGATCCGTAAGCTCTTTTAAAACTTCCGCAATTTTCTTAAAAGTTGTTCCTGCTTCATTGCCTTCGGATTTGTCTTTTTTGTTTGCCTGCTCAAACGCTTTGCCAAGCCCGCTAAGGACATCTTCTTCGCTTAAACCGGAAGCGTTTGCAATGCTTTCAACGTCAATGTCAAATTTTGAGCCGTTTCCGTTTTCGTCAAAAAACGTTACGGTTTTATCAACCTTATTGACAAGAACGGCATCTTTTAATGTATTTTCACAAAGCGCCTTTGCCGCATTAAATGCGTTCTGAGCTTTGCTTCTGTCTAAATCCGTTGCGTTTAACAGCCTGTTTTCTGCCGCTTTAAACACATCTATCACCGCATTTTTTAGCTTTTCCTGTTTTGTTTTCACTTCTTCTTTTTTCTCCGCTTCCGCTCCTTTTGCCGCTTCCAAATCTTCTTCCGTGCCGGCAAATTCCGTGGCTTTGGTTTCGTCTCCGTCTTCTTTTTTCTCATTCTCCTCAGCTTCTTCTTTTGTAACCAGATGCACCGTCGTCTCTTTTCCGTCTTCGTCCTTCGACGTATAATCTCCGTTTTTATCGGGCGCATCCTGATTTGCCAGCATTTCTTCTATAGCTTTTTCAGCCGCGGCTTTGGCTGCCAGCTCGGCTTCCAAATTCTTGCGCTCTATCTCTGCGTCCAATGCCGCCTTTTCGGCAATTTTCGCTTCTTCTTCGGCAAGTTTTCTTTCTTCTTCCGCCGCTTTTTCATCATTTGAATCTTCCGGATCGTCAACCCATACCATCTCTATCGTAGTTTGTTCTTCCATCTCCGTATAGTGGATCGTTACTTCATATGTATACTGAATTTCTTCGTCCTGCGTATAAGTGTATGTGCTTCCATCAACATAATCCCCGTCATCATTATAATATCCTTCGCTTGTGGCGGTATAAGTATTTGTTACGATTTTTGTGCCTATTCTCGTTTCCGTTCTCGTTTTGGCGACAGAAACGCTGCGCGTAACCGGCTGAGCCACATATCTTGAGCCTTTGATCGATTTCATTTCTTCAGAACTTAGAACGGAATCAGTCCCGACGGTATTTGCTATGCCCTTAGAATCGGTAAGAACTTTCATTTTTCCGTTTTCATCAAACACGTTTGCATAACCGGATGAGGTTTCTCCGGTAGCCGTTTGCGCTGCTTCGCCGGATAACAGTTTTTTCAGCTCGCCGGCTTCATAGGTTAAAGGACGCCCTGAATTTTTATTTGAATCGGTAACAGAAAAGTTATCGCCGTCTTTTTTTGTAACAGTTATAAAATGATTTCCGTCTACCCATAATACCGCGCTTTCGCCTTCCTTGAGCCCGTTCATCAGTTCATCAACGCTAAGCCCGTATCCTTCGGCTTCTCTGCCGTATGAACTCATAACTTCTTTCATTGCGGCCATACTCGTATTTATCTGTCCGTCTTTTATGCTGTCTTGCGTAAAAGCGCCAATTGCAATATCGGCAAGCAAAGTTTGAAAAGCAAGCAATCCTTTATCGGCAGCGTCCCCGCCCAGAACGGAAGACAATGCGTCGGTAGAACAGTTTATTATCTCCCCGCCGTTTTCAAGAAATTCTTTGAGTACGGTTACGGCAAGCCCGAAAGAGCCGCCTGTCCGAATTCCTTCTGCAACAGCGTCAAGTATTGAAGCTTGCGCCTCGGCTTCTTTAAATCCTGCAATAATTTCGTCTTCGCTCAAGCCCGTCTGCTCCATAAGCATTTTTGTTATGCTCATTATTATGCCGTCATATTCACTGACGGACGTTTTCGTTTCTCCTGCGGCCGCGCCTTCATTTTCTGCAGACGTTTCTGCGGTTTTCTCATTATCTTCCTTTACGCCGAAAAACTCTTTAATTTTATTCGCGCTTTCATTATTAGCTTTCTTCTCGGCATACGTCATTATATGTATTGTGATTTTATTTCCTGCTTCATCCGTTGAAGTATAATTGCCGTTTTTGTCGGGCTTAGCGCCGCTTGCAAACATTTCGTCCAAAACTTTTTCTGCAATGACTTTAGCAGCCATTTCGGATTCAAAGTTTTTAGCATCTATTTCGACCTGCAATGCCGCAACTTCCACAGCCAGCGCTTCTTCTTTTGCAGCCTTTCTTTCGGCATCGGCAGCTCTCTGTGTCTGCAAATCTCCGGAGTCCGGTATCAATACCGTCTCTATTCTGGTATATTCTTCTATGTCAACATATTGAATTTCAACTTCATAAGTGTACTGTACTTCCGTTTGCGTATCCGGATCCGTTTTTGCGGCTATTCTCGTCTCAATTCTTGCGTTTGTTACGGGGATCGAATCGGTTACCGTCACGGACACATATTTTGCGCCTTTCATCGCGCTCATGTCTTCGTCGTTCAGTTCGGCTTCTTTGCCTGCTATATACGAAATACCTTTTGAATCGGTAAGAATTTTCATTTTTATGTCGCTTTCGGTTATGGACATATATCCGGAAACCGCGGAACCGTCAACCGCTTTTGCCGCTTCTCCTGACATCAGCTTCGCAAATTCCGACGCTTCGTACGTTATAGTTTGCCCGGAATTCTTATTAGGATCGAAAACGGTAATATTTCCGCCTTCCGCTTTTAAGACGGTTATGAACTTATTGCCGTCAACCCATACCATCGCGCTGTCGCCTTTGTCAAGACCGTTAATCAATTGTTCTATACTGACTCCGTAGCCGGCAGTCTCTTTTCCGTAAGATCTCATGGCTTCGTTTATTGCACTCATGTTTGTCATAATCTGCGCATTTCCGGATTCATCGATCGCAACGCTGTCTTTTGTAAAAGCTCCCAATGCTATGTCCGCTGCCACTTCATGAAAGACAAGAGGCCCTTTGCTTACTCCGTCAGCTACGGAAGCAAAAGCATCCGCCAAGCAATTGATTATCTCCCCGCCTTTATCAAGAAATTCATTAAGCACGCTCATAGCAATCCCGAAAGAATTGCCGTTACGAAGCCCTTCCGACGCGACGTCTGCCGCTCCAAGCTTACTTTCCGCTTCTTTTAATCCGGTGATAATTTCATCTTCGCTTAATCCCGTCTGTTTAACCAGTATGCTTACGATATTCATTACTATGTCATTGTCATACCGTGAATCGGGATTTTTTTCTCCGTCAAGTTCGCTTGTCACGGCTGAAGGTTTATCTTTTTCGGTTTCGGTATTTTCCGTATCCGCTTCAATATTTGGCTCGCTATATCCGCTGCCGCTTAAATCTTCTGCCGAATCATCATTGTTTGGAACTCCTGATTTTTCATCGCCTACTGAAGACTTTTCACCGCTTTCCAAAGGCTTTTTATTGCTTTCAGACGGCTGCCGTTCGCGGGTACGTTTAGGGCCGTAAGTAGACACAAATGAAGATTGTTTTCCTGCAACTCCCCCGCTGTTAAAATATTCAATAACGCGATGCGTTAATTCTTGCTCCATACTGTCTTTAGCATCTTTGTTTTTTTCAGCCTCTCCGAATGTCGTAATTATGACTTTTCGCTGCTCCGGATCCCACGTGCCGATAATTCTTTCATTTCCGTTTCTGTTCATTAAAATAATATTATTGTATTCGTTTATTCTTATATCTCTCTGGTTAAGCATCATTTGTATTTCAGGAGAAAGCTCGTTTCCTAAAAGATCATTTTGATGTGCGGTTCCTATATTTTCATTAACGGGCGCCCCTATACCCTGATTAGAATGACCGTGGTGCATCCCTTCTTGTCTTGTCCGCTCCTGCCTTTCTTTTTCTTCGTGCGAAGGCGCGGAATACGCCGGAAGATTCGCCAGATTTATGATAAAACATGCCGCTACAAAAAGCGACACGCTCTTCATAAACACGCTTTCACCCCAGTAAGTTTTTAAATAATTAAGAATCTTTTCTTTGATCTTCATTTTAAGCCTCCGATAATTCTTTTTTTGTCATTTTATTATTCAAAATAAAAAAGAAGAATCCCGGCACTTTACCGCAACTTATGCCGAGACTCTTCTTTTCCATATCAAATTGTTAATACGGGCAAAATTAACGTTTTCTCTGCCCTTTCTTTTTCTTATTGAAGCAATAAATATTATAAAAAACGGTATTATCAATTTCTTCAAAATACCGTACAAGTATAATATGCATTTGTTATCCGCTTTAAAAATCTCCGGCAACAGTTCAAAACAAAAAAAATGCGAATTTTCTCCGTATTCGCTTATGCTTATGCGCTTATACAATTTATAAGCATTATTTATAACAGCATAAACAACATAGCTGTCACCCTCTTTATTATGTTTTTTATCTTTTTTTGCGCTGTCAGCAGGATGCTGCTTGTCTTTTGACGGAAGTATAGTGTTAAGTATTTCTACGCATATTTTATTTGACTTCTCCAACATTGAACTGCCGTATCTGCTGAAAACCTGCATTGAAGCATTTTTTGAAATATGCATAGCTATCATTACAAAGCTGTACTTATTGTTTTCATTATTTATGTGCGTGACAAAACCGTTTATACTCATGCATGCCAAAATAAAGAAAATAACAAATTTCCTTTTAAATAAAGGAATTTGCTCCGAGAATTTCATGGGGAATACCATACAGCTTTTTTTCATAGCCGTCTTTTTCCCTGTACAATTTATTTTGCAAATTCAATTAAGTATAAAACTATAATATATATATATATTATAACTGTGTGATAATTCTGTGCTTAATGAAAAAAATTTGTGAATTTTGGCAGCAACCTTGATTAAATTCATCTAGGGCGTGTTGACACATGTTACGCACACCCTAGGAATTTTGCAAAGTCCAAACCTTAAAAATGAGTTAATGGGGTCAAGCCCTATTTTCATTTCAAACCCTTAAGCAAGACCTTCAAGCCTTTTATCGTATACACTCCGTACCTGAGAGTTCCAGCATTTTTACACTCACCCTGAGGCTATTTTATCAAATTTTGCTACATAAAAGCTGTAATATATCCCTGTCTTTAGTTAAACAATTTATATATGCAGTAGGAACAGTGTCGCGGCGGTCATAAACTCCGTTATAAATCCTCGGTCTTGTACTCGTCATAGCCTTCGTAATAATAGCTTACATCGATCCCTTTCATAAAGACTTCGCGGTCATTTATCTTGCCGGTCAGTGCAGCCTTAAGAAGAGCTTTTATTTCAAGGTCTTTTACGGGACTGCGTTCCATTGCCGAAAGGTATTCCGACTTGTCCACCTTGTTCCAATCGACAACCTTTTTCAATTCTTTTTTAAGGATAAGGTCAAGCCATATCCGCGTGGAACGGCCATTGCCTTCACGGAACGGGTGGACAATGTTCATTTCGACATACTTCTCAATAATCTCGTCAAAAGTTGTTTGCGGCATTTTATCTATGTGTTTAAGCGCTTGTGGAAGGAACATCAACGAAGCGAAACGAAAGTTGCCCTTTGAGATATTGACCTCGCGCACAAACCCAGCAAAGTCGTAAATCTCGGAAAACAAGGCTTTATGGATTTGGGCAAGACCAGCAAATGTTCCAACCTTTATCTTGTCTATTTTGCCAGAGTCAAAAAGTTCCTTAACCGCCTGCTTGCTAATACGCTCTTCGGCTTTATTTAGCTCGACTTGGCTTGTAAGCCTAAGTTTGTTTTTAAGAGTTGCCATTTTATTTACCCCCTCTATGTCCGCGTTCAGCTTCTTTATTCCAATTTGATAGTACGGTCAAATGCAAGGTATTCTTAATCTTATTTGTAATTAACCGTTATTCTTGCGCCCCTGCTTCTTTAAGCATATCAGCTATTTCTATGTCACCATTTTGTGAAGCCAAAAATAAAGCGGTTTTGCCACTTTTATTTTTTATATTCGGGTCAGCATTAGCTTTAAGCAGCATTTCAACTACCTTTTTGTATCTGTTGTATGAAGCCCACATTAAAGCCGTGTAGCCGTAGTTATCTTGTATATTTGGGTCAGCATTAGCTTTAAGCAGCATTTCAACGATTTTTTTGGGTTCGTATCTTGTTATGTATGAAGCCAAAATTAAAGCTGTTCTGCCGTTTTCATCTTGTATATCAGGATTTGCTTTGGCTTTAAGCAGTATTTCAACGATTTCTTCGTGTGGTTCTTCTGAAGCCCGCATTAAAGCTGTTCTGCCGTTTTCATCTTGTATATCAGGATTAATGCCGGCTTTTATAAGATTTGATACAGTAATTCTATCTAACATTTGTTTTGATGAGTAGTATCCATCATTTTTTTTAAACCATTTTTCAGCTTCAGCGTAATCTTCTTTAACGCCTTTACCGAAATAATACATCTCACCTAATTTATATTGGGCTTCTTTAGATCCCTGTTCTGCCGCTTTCTTATACCATTTTTCAGCTTTGGCATAATCTTGTTTAACGTCTTTACCAGAATAATACATTTCAGCTAAATTATATTGAGCCTGTAAATATCCCAGTTCTGCAGCTTTTTTATACCATTTTTCAGCTTCAGCATAATCTAGTTTAACGCCTTTACCGAAATAATACATCTCACCTAATTTATATTGGGCTTCTTTAGATCCCTGTTCTGCCGCTTTCTTATACCATTTTTTAGCTTCGGTATAATCTTGTTTAACGTCTTTACCAGAATAATACATTTCAGCTAAATTATATTGAGCCTGTAAATATCCCAGTTCTGCAGCTTTTTTATACCATTCTGCTGCTTCTCGCCTATAGTCACGCCAACCTTCATATACCATACCTAACATATACTGGGCAGGAGCATACCCTTGTTCTGCCGCTTTTTTAAACCAATTTACAGCTTCTTCTTTATTTCTCCCAATGCCTTTATAGGTTGGCCTAGGCCAATATTTATCCTGGTCAAAATATCCGGAATAATACATTTCAGCCAACCTATACTGACTTTCGGCTTTGCCTGATTCTGCTAATTTTTTTGTTTGTTCGAAAGCTTCATCATTATTAGTAATTACATCTAACATCATTTGAATGTCTAAGTATATTGCTCCTTGTTCTGCTGTTTTCTTAAACCATTTCATACCTTCAGTACGATCTTGCTTAACTCCTAGTCCATAAAAATACATTTCACCTAGCCTATTTTGAGCATGAGAAACTACATCACGGTAAGCATATATTCCATAGTCCCTACTAGCAAGTCCATGCTCTAGCGCTTTCTTATACCATTTTGCAGCTTCGGTATAATCTTGTTCAACTCCTTTTTCACCGTTATCATACATCATACCTAATGCAAATTCAGCTATAGAAATTTGTCCGTGCTCTGCCGCTTTCTTATACCATTTTGCAGCTTCTGCGTAATCTAGTTTAACTTCGAAATATATACAGCCTAATCCATATTCAGCTACAGCAAGTCCCTGTTCTGCTGCTTTCTTATACCAATTAAAAGCTTCATCCAAACTTCCATAGTATATACAATCAGGCTCGGAAAAATAGTAATATATCTGATTGGCTAATTTAAATTGACTTTCGGCATCGCCTTCTTCTGCTAATTTTTTTATTTTCTCATGTTCAATAATTTCATCTAACATTCTTTGTGCGCTTCCATATCCCTGCTCCGCCGCTTTTTTATACCATGTTACAGCTTCAGAGTAACTTTGCCGGACGCCTTCTTCTAGATACATTTCAGCTAATTTAATTTGACTTTCGGCATTACCTGCTTCTGCTGATTTTTTTGTTTGTTCAAAAGATTCTTCAGTTTCCCCATCCGCATCACATACGCACACAAATACGCTGACTAAAAGGCATACTACAAAAATTAAAAGTTTTTTCATTTTTACATCCTATACTTAATTTTATTTATTTGTCGCCATTTTTTAAATTCAGGTTCGCTTTAGCTTTAAGCAAAATATCAACAGTTTCCTTATGTCCTAATACTGAAATATCAGAAAAATAAATTTCTTCATAAACAGATCTCCCGGACTGAACATTGTAAATATACCAAATAAGGCAGATAACATTCAACGCCACCGACGAAGTTACAATATGTTTTTGGTTGGAAAAGGCCATGCGTAATAATGGCATTTTTGCCCAACCAGGGTAAAATAATAAAAATTCCTTATTACTATTGCAATCACAATGGCAGTGATTTTATACAAAAAGATGTCTTAGAAAGAGCATATTTACAACACATTGAAAAACTTAAGATAGACCTAAAACTAATGAAACTATTTGAGAAGTTAGTTATTGATAAATTCAATAAAAAAACACAGGAAATGCAAACACAAAAAGAAACGGCTATGGCTAGAATTGAAACGCTTAAAAAAGACAAAAGTAAAACCATAGAGCTCATGAGAAAACACAAAATAAATGAAGATGATGGGGCAGAAGAATTAAACAAGCTAAATGCTGAAATAGAAAATATAGAAAGCCTGTTTGAAAACTCGGAAGATATAAACGTGAAAGAATGCTGGGAATTTGCAAAGTTTATCTTGAATAACGCGGCTAACATATGGAAAGTGGCTGATTTGAACACAAAGCAAAGATTACAGGGTTTAATTACGCCTTCCGGCTTCTATTTCAAGGAAAATTTAATTAAACCCCTAAAAAATCCTTATTTGCTAGAGATTTTTCAGAAACCAGACCTCAAAAACGAATTATGGGGTGGACGACGGGACTTGAACCCGCAGCCTTCGGTTCCACAAACCGACGCTCTAACCAGTTGAGCTACGCCCACCGACGGTGGAAAATGAACTTCCGACGACCTTATGTTCAAGGATCCCGCTTTCATAAAAGCGGGATCCTTTATATAATTTTAACTACTCTCTATTCTTTACTCGCTATACTCTCTATGCTTTGCCTATAAAATTAGTCCAAATATTCCCTCAAGGTTTTGCTTCTGGTAGGGTGTCTTAATTTTCTTATGGCTTTTGCTTCAATCTGCCTGACTCTTTCTCTTGTTACTCCGAATTTTCTTCCTACTTCTTCCAATGTGCTGGGATATCCTACGCCTATACCGTATCTCAAACTTATGATCTCAGCTTCTCTCGGAGTTAAAGAGTTTAAAACCTTTTGAAGCTCAAGCTGCAATCTGTACTGCTGCGTTTTTGCCACAGGGCTCGGGCTATGCTGATCCTCTATAAAATCCTCAAGTCTTGAATCCTCTTCTTCGCCTACGGGAGTTGCCAGCGAAACCGGCTCCTGCATCATTTTTAATATTTTTCTTATTCTGTCAGTCGAAAGCCTCAGCGATTTTGAATATTCTTCAATAGTCGGTTCTCTGCCTATATCCTGCTGAAATTTCTTTTTTATTTTAGTAAGTTTTGAAATCAGCTCTTTCATATGAACGGGAATTCTTATCGTTCGCGCCTGATCGGCAATCGCGCGGTTGATGGACTGTCTTATCCACCATGTCGCGTAAGTCGAAAATTTGAAGCCTCTTTTCCATTCGAATTTTTCAACGGCTTTTGAAAGACCGAGATTGCCTTCCTGTATTAAATCGGAAAGTTCAAGATTGCTTATTCCGACGTGTTTCTTCGCTATGGAAACCACAAGCCTGAAATTAGCTTCTATAAGTTTCATTTTATCTCTGTGTATAATTTCTTCCAGATCCCTTATTTTCTTATCAGTCTCTATCATAC
>WRNH01000022.1 GCA_009776745.1 Endomicrobiia bacterium
AAAACGGGAATCCATTTTTGTCGTTATCGTCGGACACATTTAAAAGCAGCATGGATACCCGTTTTCACGGGTATGACAAAATTGGGTTTTTAGAGAAACCCAATTAGATTTTACTGAATCGCACTTTTTGTGAACGAAGATTATAACCGCGCCTTTTAGGGCGCGGTTATGTATTTCAAGCGGGACAAAGCAATTTACACTTAAAACTGTGTCAATTCATCCATCCACGCATTATATTTTCTCCGCTACATGCCGTTATTCTTTGCTTTTGGGCAGATACAGTTTCACGAAAAAGTTGTAATTAAAACCGGATATGTCCCTGTAAATTTTCGCTTCCTTAATCTCAAAATCATCATAATTAAATTTTCCGTTAAACATATAGCCGACTTCAAAACCGACCGCAAAAAAATCAATCGGCCTGAATTCCGCTGCGCCGGAAATGTTTGGCATAATCTGCCATCCGTCGCCGGTTTTTTTCTTTGATCCCGATAAGCTGTGCAGCTTATATTCATAACTACTGTATGCCGCAAAAATGCCGGCGCTGCCGCTAACCGCGAACATTTCGTGAAGCTTAAACTTAATATAGACGTTTCCGGTTCCGGCATAAACGTCCGAAACAAGTTTCAGCTTGGAACTTGACAAATGATTTTTTCCAAGCTGGGAATAGCCAAGTTTCAACCCCAAAGTAATATTTTCATCCAAATCAAACGCTCCGCCTGAGCCCATGTAAAGATCTATTCCCCATACTCCGGCATCCGCGTCGCTTTTGTTATCCGGCACTTCAACGGAATTAAAATCAAAGTCCGTACTTCCCAAAATCTGCCCCCACCTTCCTGAAATAGCAACTTCCGCAAAAGACACGGACGCCGCAACTACAGCAAACGCAACGGCTAAAACTAATTTTTTAAACATTGTTCCTCCTTTGTAGAAGATGAGAAGGTGGGAAGTTGAGATGCTGAGAGGAGCTGTGGTCGTTTCTTCTTTGTCGTTATCCTTGTCTTTACTCATCTTCCCAACATCCCACCTTCTCATCCTCTGCCTTTCCTGCCTTTTTCGTCTTTTCCCATCTTCCCAACATCCCATCTTCTCAGCTTCTGTCTTTTACTGTTGTTTCTTCACGTCCGCGTAAATTTCCACTCTTCTGTTTTTCTTCATTCCTTCTTCGCTTTCGTCGGCTATCAGCTTTGATTTACCGTAACCTTTAACTTCAACCTTATCGGCGGGTATGCCGTTTTCCGTAAGCACGTTTGCCACCGCCTGAGCGCGTTTTTCGGAAAGATCCTGATTATATTCTTCCGTGCCGACATGATCCGTATGACCGTCAACTCTCATTTTTATCAAACGCGGCTCTTTGGCAAATCTTTGCGCCACTTTCGCTATCAATTTTTTATCGTGGTCGGTAAGTTCGTAAGAGTCAAACTCAAAAAAGTTCTGCCCAGCGTCAGCCGAGGTAAGCACGAAAACCGGTTCGGGTTTTGGCTTTGGCTCCGGTTTTCCTATAGGTCTCTTGCCAAAAAAATAAATCAGTCTTAAAGCAGCGTCAAAACCCTCTTTTTGTCCGCCAAAAGCGCGAATGCCCAAATCCGCTCCGAAATTTCCTATTTCAGCGCAAACGCCGATCTCGCCTATGCCTCTGAAACCCGTCATTTCAACTTCATCAAGCGGCATTCCGTAAACTTTCGCGCCTACTTTGCCGTCAAGCTCGTATTCTGCCGCAAGCCCTAAATAAGGCGACCAGATTTCGTTTATCTTATAATTTCCTCTTGCGCCCGCTCTTAATCTGTGCGAATTCATGCCGTCAAACGTTAAAGGTTCGGAAGTTGAAAGATCTGCGTCTTTTCCGTTTTGATGGACAAAGAAATATTTTCCGTAACCGTCAAGACTTATTTTTTCGTCAAGCTTAAAAATGCGTCCAACGCCTACATGTAAACCGTAATATAAAGCATCTGCGTCGTATTTTACGGAAGAGAACGCGCCGACATTGTCAGCTTCAAAAGTATTGTCCGCAGAACCTACGCGCAAAGAACCTTCGGCATAATAATAACTTTCCCCGCTCTCATTTTTATTAAAATCATAACGGCCAAGCAATCCGCCGCCTATATAACCGACATCGCCCGAACCTTTTACGTCGCTAAAATTTTTAAAAGTATTTTCGCTGTCAAAACTTCCGGAACCGTATTCAACAAACACGCCCGCGGTGAGCGCGCCGGGCTCAAAAACAAATTTCTTGGCAATACCGCCTAAAACGGAAACGCCGCTGTAATCTATATGCGAGCCGGTTTCGTATTTCGCTTTAGAATAACTTAACGCGCCGAAAACCGCAAAATCGTAAGTATATTCCGTCATAGACACCGCGTTTGCTATACCCCACGACGACGCTAAATCAGAACCGTCATTAAGCAAAGCAAATACCGCAGCGCCGCCTTCGGAATACGCTTTAGCCTGAGGATTTGTACGGGTGCCTCTCCCGCTGTTCCCGCCGCCTCCGGTGGGATTACCGGCGTTTTGCCCGTCGTTGACCGTCGCGATCAATTGCGTACCGGTATAAGTTAAATCCAAATCGTAAAGTAAAGCCGAACCGCCGAGACCCCAAATCTGCCCGTCTGTCCCGTTAACGCTGCTTCCGCCTGTGCCGCCCGCGGCAATAAGAGTTATTGAATCGCCGCCATTCAACTTATCTCCGGTAACGTTTACTTTAACGCTTGAGTTGTCTTCTATGCTTATATCCGCGCCGTTATTGTTAAGCATTGGGAATTGGGTGCCCTTCCAATACTCGGATTTTGTTTGGAATTCAAGCGTTTGGGCCGGAGTAAAATAAATTTCTTTGTTGGAATTTAATGTCGCGTTGATGTCCAAAATATTAAACCTTTCAAAACCGAAAGCCACCACATTTGTTGCAGTGTTGTTATCTATTATTGTAAGCGTGTCGCCGCCGCCGATAAAAATGTTTTTGAAAAACGCGCCGCTGTCGCTGCGCGGGTCATAAACTTCAATATCGGATAATGTGACATCTGTATCAATTTCGGTCACATCTAACATATTTACTATGGATTTGATCGAACCGGTCCCGCTGGGATCGCCGATTAATTTGTAACTTTTCGTTTTAACATAATCCGCTGATATTTCAATTCTGCCGTCCGGGCTGCTTTGGGCCTCAATTCCTTCGGCGTATATTTTCCCGGCATTTAAAATTGCAAGTCCGCTGTTTGAGGTTGGGGTAGGTGTGATAGCACCGCCCGCAGGCATATAGGATTTTATTATGATATCTCCGCTGTTTGCGTCAATGCCGTATTGCGAAACGTTCACTTGCGCCGTGCTTGCATAACCTGCGGTAATATGTAATTCACCGGTAATATTGTTGGAAGTGAGCGTCGCATTGCCGCCATATCCGTCGCTGGCGATTGGCGTTCCGTAATCTTCGGCTTTATTGCCACCGCTTACATAAATAGAATCTTTATGCAGATCGCCGTTATATACCGCACTGCCGCCGTCGCCTCCTTTGGAAGCTGTCCCGTCCTGGCCTTTTTGGCCTCCGCCGAAACCCGCTCCGCCTATGCCGCCCGGAGCACTTACTCCGTCGCTGCCGTTTAAGTTAACTGAAGTCGTTCCGTCTCCGATATATCCTCCGCCACCGCCGCCCGCAAAACTGTAGCCGTCTCCGCCATTATTTGAAATGTTTGTACTGCCGCCGCCGTCGGTATAACCGCCGGAACCGCCGCCGGGCGCTTGCGTCAAATTGCCGCCACCGCCGCCTATAATATAAAACTCCTGCGCAAAAATGTTCTGCCCGCCCAACAAAACCGCCAACGACAATACTGCAGCCGTACGCAATAACTTTTTCATGCACCGCTCCTTGTGTTTTAGATATCTTCAAACGATATTATTTCAATATTATTTTTATCAAGATAATTTTTAAGTACCGGATCGCAGCATTTTGCCGTTTCAAATTCTCTCCACATTTCGTTAAAACCCGGGTGCGTCATAAGTTCCGCCAGCTGAAAATTTTCGTCGACATTTCCCCAGTACCATCCGTTTATAAAATGAGGGCAGAATTTGATATTCAAATCAATCAGAATCTGTTTCATCTGCTGCGCAAGATTAAAATCATTATAAAACCACTCAAAAAACCTAACAGGCACGTTAAATTCTTTTGCTTTCTGAGCTACAAAAGGAAGAATTTCAGGGTGCATGTGCGCGTGATGATGCCCGTCAAGATGAGAAAGTTTAAACCCCGCGTTTAAAAACTTGTCCAGCTGCCTGTCTATAGCGTCAATAATTTGTTGTTTGTCAGGCTTAGGCGTTTTAAAACTGGCAACGGACATTAGATCGGCCACATCTTTGTTTACGTCGATAAAAGTATCCAAATCAATGTGCAGCCCTGTTTTCAAGCCGGGATTCTCCTTTGAAAGAAAAACCGCATCTTCAAAAGCGTCTCTGTCCGTCAGAACGGAAGCACTTTTTACGATACCGTTTTTATGGGCAAAGATAATACCTTCATTTACATTTTTTCTGTAACCAAAATCATCAGCATTAACAATAATTTTTTTAGCCGATTCCATTTTCCGCCGGCTCCTTTCAAATGTGTTTTTAACTGTAGACGACTCTGTTTTCACTTTTAAAATTAATGGACATCCGCTTGGTTTTTCAATTATTTTATATATTAAAATTTTATTCTGTATCCGAAAATTTATTATGTATTGCCGTTATACTATTTCATTTTTCACAAGAGTTTCCGCGATCTGAACGGCGTTTAATGCGGCGCCTTTTAACAAATTATCGGAAACGATCCAGAACGTCAGTCCGTTTGCTTTAGTCGAAATATCCTGACGGATCCTGCCTACGTAAGTCGTCTGCATTCCTTCGGCAAATAAAGGCATGGGATATTTTTTGCTTTCAGGCTCGTCTAAAAGCTGTATTCCATCCGCTTTCACAAACAATTCTTTTGCCTGCGCAGCGCTTAAAGGTTTTTCGGTTTCGATCCATACGTTTTCCGAATGCGAACGGAAAACCGGAACTCTTATGCACGTCGCGCTGACCTCTATCGAGTCATCGCCCATAATTTTCTTTGTTTCATTTGTCATTTTCATTTCTTCTTTGGTATACCCGTTATCGGTAAATACGTCTATCTGAGGTATCAGATTAAACGCTATTTGATACTGGAATTTGTTTGGCGCCGGAATTTCTTTATCTTCTGCCCACGCTTTTGCCTGCGCGGTAAGTTCGTCTATTCCCCTCTGCCCGGCTCCGGAAACCGATTGATACGTAGAAACTATAACTCTTTTGATTTTTGCCGCATCATGCAAAGGTTTTAAAGCGACAACCATTTGTATGGTCGAACAATTCGGGTTTGCTATAAGTTTTTTATCTTTTTTTAAATCGTGCGGATTTACTTCCGGTACGACTAAAGGAATATCTTTTTCCATTCTCCACGCGCTTGAATTATCTATAACGAAACATCCGTCGGCGGCAAAAGAAGGCGCAAACTCTTTTGAAACCGTCGCGCCCGCGCTAAAGAGCGCTATATCGACGCCTTTTCCTCCGTCTTTCGTTAAAAGTTCAACTTCTATTTCTTTTCCGTCATAAATAAGTTTTTTCCCAACGGAACGCTCTGAGGCTAAAAGCTTTATGCTTTCCACGGGAAATTTTCTGCTTTCAAGCATTTTAATCATCTCATTTCCGACTGCGCCCGTCGCGCCGGCTACAGCTACTTTGTAACGCTTCATGTTATTGACAACTCCTTGTCGCCGAGAAAAACGCGGCAATTTTAAATGACTTTAGAATGTGCTGACGCATATTATACCAAATACGAAACTTGCAATGCAAAAGCATTTCCAAGCAATAAAAATACAATGCGGGTTCTGACCGGCTTAAACAAAATCTCAATATTGGGAGCAAGCACGGGAATAATTCCGTAAAATATCGGACTGCTGCCGAAAATCAAAATCTCGCCGTCCTTGTAGCCTGTGGCAAGCCCCGCGGCAATGCCAAAATTAAAGTTGAAATCTTTCGTGTCTGCGCTAAGCGGAATATAATTTGCGGTCAGATAGAAAGTCGGCCTTTTGTAAGAATTGCAGTAACCGCCGCCGCGCAATTCGTATTTTTCGCCTATAAAATAAGATAATCCCATACCGGGATTTATTTCGTTAAGTTTTTCCGTAACGCCTACATGTTTTGACAGCAGAGTAAAATCCACATACAATTCGTTTGCCGCCCGGATTGTCGGCGAAAATGAAAATAAAATTAAAATAATTATGCTAAATTGCCGTAAATTCATTTTTTAACGGCAGTGAGTAATTTTAGTAATGAGTAGTTAGTAATTAAGGAGTGCGCTCCGCGCACCTATTAATAAGCGGGGCAAAGCCCCGCACAACAATTACTCATTACTAATTACTAATTACTCACTGCCTTTCTAATGTGTTTTCTCTGACAAAAATCATATCTTCGGCTATTGTTTGTATGTCTTTTTGAAATTTTTCCCAAGTCGGATCTATTGTCCAGTTGATTTTATCAAATTCTTTTTCGGGCATACCTCTTAAAACTTCCGCAAGCATGTCTAATTGAATGCCCGCATCCTTTTGGCTGGATTCTTTTAGAAGCTGCTCCCAAGCAAAACGTTCATTTAAAGCAATTGCCCGAATATCCGCCACGTCTTTTGCGGCATATCTGAAAAGAGCGCCCATTTTATTTGACAGCATATTTCTTATATTATCGGTTCTGAAAAAAACGGGAGTCGGCACAATATCTCCGAAATGTACTACAAGGTCATTAACTAAATCAATTTTTAACAAAATTTCCGGATTATCCCGTCTTACTTTAAACGAAGAAAAATTATGCGCCAAAACATAATCTTTTTCTTTATCGATAATAAAACCGTTTTTTTCTAACTCTGCAATGATTATTTTTACCTGAGTCTTATACTCCGCGTCATTTGTTACAAAAAAATCCAAATCGTCGGAATATCTGTGGTTATAATAACCTCTGCTTAGCGCGGTTCCACCTGTCAGATAAAAACGTGTCGCGCATTTTTTCACAATACTGAGTACCCCATCCTGAAGCGGATACAGGTTCTCCTCGTAATACTGAGAAAGCGAAGTCATGAAGCCCCCTTAATTGCGGACGAATTCTGCGTTTAAGCTGCGGAGTGTATAATTTTTTCAAAACTTCTACGTCCCATAAAGCCATTATATAATGCCATTGCAGTCTTTCAAGAGATTGGACAAGCAATGCTTCCCTGTTAAACCCGCCGGAACTTTCAAGCCTGCCCTCTATAACCGCAAGCATATCTTCCGGAGTATCTTTATAAAAATTCCAGTTCAGGCTTTTCATTAAATCTAATTTTTGTTCATGCGTTAAATGCATTGATCAAACCTTTTAACGGCAGTGAGTAGGTAGTAATTGGGTACCTCTAAAAATCCAATTTTGTCATACCCGTGAAAACGGATATCCATGCCGCCTTTAAATGTGTCCGACGATAACGACAAAATGGATTCCCGTTTTCACGGGAATGACATAGTGTAGACAGGGTTTTTAGAGATGCCCTTACTCATTACTAACTACTCACTGCCTTTTTTATATAAGAGACGCTATCAAATCGCCGGTTTCAGTCGTCGAAAGTCCCATTTTTCCTGCTGACATGCTTTTTATTTTGCCGGATTCCAATGCTTTTACAACGGCATTGTCTATGTCTTTTGCGGCTTTGGTTTCACCGAGAGTTTCAAGCATCATGGCTCCGGCATTTATTGCTGCAATCGGGTTTATTATGTTTTTGCCGGTATATTTCGGGGCTGAACCGCCCATGGGTTCAAACATCGAAACGCCTTCCGGATTGATATTTCCGCCTGCCGCAACGCCCATACCGCCCTGGATCATGGCTGCCAGATCTGTGATTATGTCTCCAAAAAGATTATCCGTAACTATAATGTCAAACCATTCCGGGTTTTTTACAAGCCACATGCAGGCCGCGTCAACGTTTACATAATCGCCTTTTACCTGAGGATAATCTTTTCCAACCGCGTTAAAAGTTCGCTGCCACAAATCTGACGCATAAGTTAATACGTTTGTTTTTCCGCAAAGCGTAAGTTTATTGTTTTTGTTTCTTTTTTTTGTAAGCTCAAAAGCGTATCTGACGCATCTTTCAACGCCAAACCTTGTATTTATGGATTCCTGCACGGCAACTTCCTGCGGAGTATCCTTTCTCAAAAATCCGCCTGCGCCGACATATAAACCTTCGGTATTTTCGCGCACTATTATCATATCAATGTCAGCCGGAGCTTTATCTTTCAAAGGAGTTTCTACATTAGGATAAAGCTTTACCGGACGCAGGTTGATATATTGGTCAAGTTCAAAACGGAGTCTGAGCAAAATTCCTTTTTCAAGAATACCAGGCTTTACGTCGGGATGGCCGATCGCTCCTAAAAACATGGCATCTAATTTTTTAAACTCTTCAACGACGCTATCGGGAAGAATTTCTCCGGTTTTGATATATCTTTCTCCGCCTAAATCATACGGAGTCCACTCTATTTTAAAATTATTTTTTTTAGCGGCAGCCTCGACAACTTTTACGCCTTCTCTGAGTACTTCCGGACCCGTTCCGTCTCCGGGCAACTGCGCGATTTTGTAAAATTTGGACATTTTTTTGCCTCTTTTTATTTAGAAAAGAATAAACTTATTTTTTATCTCTCTAAAATTTTTCTATATTTTTCTTCGTCCCATTCGTGGCCATTTTGCGACCAATCTGAGTTTGGATCTCTTCCCGGAAACGCTGTCCTGCAAAAAGCGTCTTTATTTTCAAAATCTACTACAGCATGAACATAATTATTGATGATCAAAACAGCTGCCGTTCCATCTTTTGTCCATGCTATTACAAGTTCCGAAGGAATATCTTTGTCAACGACATTTTTAACATTATAAATATGTAAAGCTTCCCGAATAGGTTGCTTATTAGCACCGGCATAATCCATATCTAGCGCATAAAAATATCCGGTTTCCGTATCGTCCTCAAAGACAACGTGATAATTATCATGCATTTCTGAAAGAGACTCAAGAAAAAAATCTTGACCGACTGTTATTGTTGCTTTCTTTCCAAGTATCATCTTTTTATATATCCCAAAAGTCCGCCTGCTTTAATGATTTTCTGCATAAATTCAGGAAAAGGCTGGGCTCTGTATTCTTCTTTTTTGGTTTTGTTTTTGATTATTCCCCGGTTAAGATCAATTTCAATTTCATCGCCGTTTTTTATCGCTTTTACGGCTTCGGGGCTTTCCAAAATCGGAAGCCCTATATTTATCGCATTTCTGAAAAAAATTCTTGCAAAGGAATTTGCTATTACGGCAGATATTCCGGCGGCTTTTATAGCTATGGGCGCGTGTTCGCGCGAAGAACCGCATCCGAAGTTGTTTTCCGCAGCAATAATGTCTCCCCTTTTTACTTTTTTAACGAAATCTTTGTCTATATCTTCCATGCAATATTTTGCAAGTATTGCAGGATCGGTAGTGTTTAAATACCTTGCCGGAATTATTTCGTCGGTATTTACGTTAGAACCGTATTTGTGGACTTTTCCTTTTAGTATTATATCGCTCATTTATTTACTCCCCTTTTAACGACAGAGTGGAAAGTGAAAAGTGGAGAGTGGAGATATTGTGTTTCGGCAGGACAAAGTCCCTGCCGAAACCTAATTATAGGTTTTCGCTTTGCGAAAACACATTATCTTCACTTTTCACTCTCCACTCTTCACTCTCTGGATTATATTTCGTCCGGCGCTGCTACATAACCTTTGATCGCGCTTGCCGCGGCTACCGCGGGGCTTGATAAAAACAGTTCGGATTCCGTGTGTCCCATTCTGCCTACAAAGTTTCTGTTTGTGGTGGCGACGCATTTTTCGCCTTTTGCCAAAATGCCCATATGGCCGCCGAGGCACGGGCCGCACGTAGGAGCTGAGATTATAGCGCCGGCATCCATAAATATTTTGAATAATCCTTCCGCCAAAGCCTGAGAATACACTTCAGGCGTTGCGGGAATTATCAAAGTTCTTACATTAGCGTTTACTTTTTTGCCTTTTTTTATTATTGACGCGGCAATTCTTAAATCTTCTATTCTGCCGTTGGTGCATGAGCCTATCACAACCTGATCTATATAAGTTTTCTTTATATCTTTCGCGGCTTTTGTATTAGACGGCAAAAACGGCATCGCAACCTGAGGCTGTATTTTTCCGCAGTCGATCTCTAAAGTTTTGCGGTATTTTGCGTCTTTGTCGCTTGTGTAAAATTTATACTTTCTCAGGGCTCTTTTCGCGACGTATTTTTCCGTAATTTCGTCGGGAGTAAATATTCCGCTTTTTCCTCCGGCTTCAATTGCCATATTCGCTATNGTAAATCTGTCGGCCATTGTAAGTTTTTTGCATACGGGGCCGTCAAATTCCATAGATTGATATAATGCTCCGTCAACGCCTATAAGACCGATTATATAAAGGATAATATCCTTCCCGCTTACCCATTTATTTAATTTGCCAGTTAAAACGAATTTTACAGACTGCGGAACTTTGAACCAGACTTTTCCCGTAGCCATTGCCGCAGCTACGTCTGTCGAGCCTACGCCCGTTGAAAAAGCGCCAAGAGCTCCGTATGTGCATGTGTGCGAATCCGCTCCGATTACCGCGTCGCCCGCAGCAACGATTCCTTTTTCGGGCAGCAATGCGTGCTCAACTCCGACATTTCCGCCTTCATAATAATGTTTAATTTTTTGCTCTTTCGCAAATTCTCTGACAAAACGGACGTGTTCCGCGCTTAAAATATCTTTGTTCGGCGTAAAATGATCCATTACAAGAGCAATTTTGTTTTTATCAAAAACCTTTTCAACTCCGGCTTTTCTAAATTCTTTTATAGCCAGCGGCGCCGTAACGTCGTTTGCAAGCGCAATATCTATTTTCGGCTCTATAAACTCGCCCGCTTCAACAGCCTTTTTTCCGCAGTGAGCCGCTAATATTTTTTCGGTGATCGTACTTCCCATGGCAGCTCCTTTTTCAACATTCCGCTTTTATTTTTTTATTGAATGTTTTCGCCTTATTTACCGCCTGCATATACGCTTTTACGCTGGCTTCGACTATATCCGTGGAGGTTCCTTTGCCGGAATAAATCATGCCGTTGTATTCGGCTTTTAACTGAACTTCGCCTAAAGCGTCCTCTCCCGATGAAACAGCCCTTAAAGAGTAATCGCTCAGCTTTAAATTCATTCCCGTGATTTTGTCTATAGCTTTGTACGCGGCGTCGACGGGGCCGGTTCCGCAGGCAGCTTCCTGCAGGCTTACGGATTTTATTTTTTCCGAAGTACCGGGCTTTGCCGGTTTTTCATTTTTGCTTATTTTTACCGTCGCCGTAGGTATCGTGCCCGTTCCGGAAGTAGCGCTTACGTACTCAAGCGAAAATATTTCGCATCCGGAAGCGGAATCTTCTTCGATCAAAGCGATTATGTCGTCGTCAAAAATAACTTTCTTTTTATCCGCCAATATTTTAAATTTTTCAAAAAGAAGTTCCATTGTTTCAACGCTGAGCTTATAGCCTAAATCTTTAATTCTCTTAAAAAACGCATGCCTTCCGGAATGTTTGCCCAAAACAAGGGAATTTTCCGGAATTCCCACGTCTTTAGGGTTCATTATTTCATAAGTTTCCCTGTCTTTTAACACTCCGTCCTGATGTATTCCGGCTTCATGGGCAAATGCATTTGCTCCGACGATAGCTTTGTTTACCTGCACGGCAATTCCTGTCAGATTGGAAACAAGTTTGCTTGTTTTATAGATCTCTTTCGTATTGATCGAATGCCCTACATTATAATATCTCGGCCTTACGGTTAAAGCCATTACGATTTCTTCAAGCGACGCGTTTCCCGCTCTTTCTCCTATTCCGTTGATCGTGCATTCGGTTTGTCTTGCTCCGTTTTCGATCGCGGCAAGAGAATTCGCTACGGCCAAACCTAAATCATTATGGCAGTGAACGCTTATTACGGCTTTATTTATATTCGGAACTCTTCTCTTTATTTCCGCTATTTTTGTGCCGAATTCCGCCGGCATCGTATATCCGACGGTATCGGGAATATTTACGGTTTTGGCGCCGGCGTCTATGACGGCTTCAACTACTTTGCACAAATAATCCATATCGGAGCGCCCCGCGTCTTCAGCCGAAAACTCTATATCAGGACAAAAACTTTTACCGTATTTGACGGCTTTTACGGCCATATCAAGAACCTGCGCCCTTGTTTTTTGAAGTTTCTTCTCAATATGCAGATCAGATGTCGCTATAAATATATGTATCCTCGGCTTTTTAGTATATTTTATTGCATCCCAGCACACTTTTATGTCTTTTTCCGAAGCTCTGCAAAGGCCGGCAATGACGGATCCTTTGACCTGCTGCGCAATCGTTTTGACCGCTTCAAAATCTCCGGGGCTGGAAATGGGAAATCCCGCTTCGATAATATCCACGCCTAAAGCCGCCAGTTGGTTTGCGACAAGCAATTTTTCTTTCAGGTTCATGCTTGCGCCCGGAGATTGCTCTCCGTCTCTCAATGTCGTATCAAAAAATAAAACTTTATCTTTTTTTTCCATGGTTAGATCCTTTTAATTATTTTTTTGGGTTTTTTATTATACAAATAAATAATTAATGACTAAGTCGCCTGGTTGATGAAGTTATGCTGAAGATTTTATACATTTTTTTATTCCGTTTTTTTATTTAACCTTCTTAAAATTTTCCAATATCTTCCGGTATACATCACAATGCCCGAAAGAGCATATAATGAAAAAAGTATGAATATTATATTTTGAGGAAACGCTATTATCAAAAATATTAAAAATATTATAAGTACCAAAAGCCTGAAAACTTTAGGCTTTGAAAAATTCATCTTTTTAAAAGACGTATAAGGTATATTAGATACCATCAATAATGAAAGTATTACCATAACGATCGGCATTGCCTTAAAAAATACCGGCATATTTTTCATCAGAACAGGGATCGTTTTAAAAGATAAAGCCTGTCCCGGTTCCGATAAAAGAAGTTCATAACTCAGGACAAACGATATTATAAGTCCGGCAGACGCCGGCGTAGGAAGCCCCATAAACGAATTATGCACCACGCCGTCTTTTGACTGTACGTTAAATTTAGCCAGCCTCAAAGCGCTGCACAATACAAATAATACGGCAATAGCTATCCCCAGTTTGCCCATAGTATTTAAAACAAGCTGGTACATCATTATTGACGGAGCGATCCCAAATGAAAGCAAATCGCTTAACGAGTCCAGCTGCACTCCGAATTCGCTGGTCGTTTTTGTCATTCTGGCTACTCTTCCGTCAAGCATATCGAAAGCGATAGCCAAAATAAGCATCCATGCCGCCCACGTAAACTCTCCGTTGATAGAAAAAATCATGGAGATGATGCCGCAAGCCATATTGCCGCATGTAAGTAAACTCGGAAGGATATAAATTCCTCTTTTTAAATCTTTCATTTGAGCTGCCTTTCTTTTAAATCGTTTTTATATTTTATATATTACATTTTTCTTATCTTCTAACTTATCGTCCCAAAAACCGTTACGCCTGAAACTACCTTGTCGTCTTTTTTAACTTTTATGTCAATATTTTTAGGCATATGAAGGTCAACCTGCGAACTGAACTTTATAACGCCTATTTTATCTCCGGTTTTTAAAACATCGCCCGCTTTTACCCAGGAAACGCATCTTCTTGCAAGAATTCCCGCAACCTGTTTGACCATATATGTGCCGTTTTCGTTTTCTATCGTTATTAAATTTTGTTCATTAACGATATGCGCTTCGGGTTCCATCGCTTTCAAAAACTTTCCGGGTTTATACTCCACGTTCGTAACTTTTCCGTCTATAGGAGAACGCTGTAAATGAACGTCTAAAACCGACAAAAATACCCTGACAACTTTTTCTTTTTCATTTTCGCTTACTTCAAGAACCGTCCCGTTGCACGGAGAAAGAATCAATCCTTCGCCCTGCGTGATTTCAATTGCCGGATCTCTGAAAAAATAAACGCAAAACAAAGCCGCTAAAATACACAAGATCCCTGCAATAAAAAGAATTCTTCCCGACCCCGCAAAAATTAAAACCAAGCCGATCAAAAGCGGGATCAAAATAAACGGCAAACCTTCTTTGACAATTGGCATAACATCTTCCTTTTAAAATATATTTAAAGAGAATTTTATCAAAAACGGAGTTTAAAGTCAAAATATGTTGAAAAATGAGCTTTTTTGAAAAAAGCTGACGCATAAATGCACAGAAGCATAAAAGCACAGTAAAAAGGCAAAAACCGCAAGAACAAAAGTTTAGAGGTTTAGCAATGACTTTTGCCAAACTGCCAAGCTTCTAAACGTCTGATCTTCCGCCGTTTTTCTACTATGCATCCATACATCCATACATCTATGCGTCTATTTTACCGCTTTTGCAAACAATGCCTCAGCCTCGGCTTCGCTGTTTATTGTTTTTGGCGCTCCGGCAGGCTTTGATATTGAAGTGTACACAGGTAAATCCAATGAGGATCTGTTACCGATCTTAAAATTACCGGAAGTCATTTTTGTATTAGCCGGCATATCCGAATTTTGGGCATAAACATTATTATAAATCAGGATAAAAAAGAAAAGAGCCGCAGAAAAAGAGAAAAAAATGATCATTTGCTTTACATTCATGACGATACCTCTTGTAATATATTTTTATTTACGGTTTAAAAGGAATTAAATGTTTTCCGAAAAAAGTACATTAGCAGTATAAAACCTTTGAGAGAATATTGCAAGCGGTTTTTTTGATAAATCTTGTAATTTTGCGGTTTTTTTACAATTTTATTATTGAAAAACATGTATTTTTAAGTTATATTTAAGATGGTAATTAATATGAAAAGAAAAATATCAGCCCTATCAGCCGCGTTTTTGTTTTTGGCGGGCGTATGTATTACGCCGGTTTATTGCTTTGTGTCGGATTTTATGATGTCTGAAAAATTTTATTCCGACACGAGTATAAAATCTTTTTCAAACAATACGGCTTTTAAAACTTCTCAGAAAATAAATTTTGAAGGGTTCACAAAAAACATTCTGCCAAACCATAATAAAACCGTTGATGTTTCGGAAACTTTAGCTTTGATGAGCGGCAATGCCGCAAATACTTATTTTACTTCCGCAAATTCTTTGCAGTCAGGCGATATTGCTTATAAAGATCCTTATATTTACGGTTCAGCTATGTTAGATCGATTGCGAGGCTCTCCCCCGCCATGGCAAACGGAATCAAAAATATTTATCTTTTTCATACTGTCGTATATAGGTATGCTTAGGGCTGTTTTTGTATTTTATAAAAAATCAAACATTTTTTATATTTTTAACCCCCTGTTTGTCCAAACGGGGGTTTTTTATTTGACGGTAAAACGGAGATGCGGAACTGCGGCAAAATCGAAACCGGTTCTTCATTATGTTTTTAAAAGCGGGTGCTTAAATGGGCATTAAAAAATTTATCTCTTTATTTACGGTTCTGTGCTTCTTAACAACCTTTGCCGGACAAAATTTGTCTTGGGCTGCGGAAGAAATACGCAGCAATGCAGGCATTGAAGAATTTAAGAAAATTTTTGAAACCGTGCCTAAAATACCCGCGGAGTACGGCAAAGTTACAAGCATAAAAGATTTCGGCAGTAAAAGCGTTATCGTAAATATACAAGATCTTCACTGCCATCCGCAAGCGCAGAAAAATATAGCAAAAATCATTGAAATTTTAGACGCGAATTACAATGTAACCAATATATTTGTTGAAGGCGCCTATGGCAAAATAGACACTTCGTGGCTTACAAATATATCAAACAAAGAACTGAAAGATTCTCTTATCGAAGAAATGTTTGAGCAGGGAAGACTTAACGCTTCCGAATATTACGGCATAAAAAACCAAAAAAGCGGTTTGCTTTTCGGCCTTGAAAACGAAAAAAGCCATAAGGAAAACATCGCCAGGCTCGGATATATTTTAGAAAACCAGGAAAACTATAAAAAAATACTCACGGAACTCAAAAAAGAAATCGATTATCTGGATATTAAATATACAAATAAAAGAAATAAAAGGTTTAACAGGCTGCTTGAAAAATATAAATCCGGAAAAATAAGCTCTGAAAAATTTTATTCTATCATAGGAAAATATGTAAAAAATATCGAAGAAAAACCTGAAAAATATAACAATATACTGCCGATCAATATGCAGGAATACCCTAACATACAAAAATACTTGATCCTGACGAAATATAATATGAAGCTCAATGTAAAGCAGGTATATTCGCAATTACAATCGCTTTTAGGGCTTCTTAAAACAAATCTTCCTTATCAGGCGTATAAAACTCTCCTTGACGAAACCGAAAATTTGTCAAACATGGACACTTTATCCGTCTCGCTCGGCAATGTGTGCGAAATTTTTGATATAAATTTGGATATTAATTATAAAGAACTTGACTCATTTTTTAAAATGCAGGCTTTGAACAGATCCGTTAATCCGATAGAAATGGTTAATGAAGAAAAAACTCTTATAGAAAAATTAAGAATTTCTTTGTCTTACGACCAAACCGAAAGCGAAATATCTTTTTTAAACGATTTTTATTCTGTTTTTTCAGATTACCTTGAAAGCAAACTTCTTTCCGAAGATTTTGCGTATTTCAGCAAGAGATTTAACACGTTCAGAGAACTATATGCCAAATATGCCGTAACGGATAATCTTAAAAACATAGAAAACGATTTTTCCGTCTTTAACGCTTATTATAATCTGAACAACCTTAGAGATTCTATTTTTGCCGACACTATATTTAAAAACTCCCAGCCGGTTTACGGCGCGGAAAACGTTTTGCAGTACAGGTCTGACAAAGAATGCCTTAAAGAATCCGAAGAGGTAATTATAGTCGTAACCGGCGGATACCACAGCAAAGGACTTCAGGAACTTTTAGACGATAAAAAAATAACAAGCTTAATAGTTACGCCGTCAATAACCACGGACACCGAAAAAGCTTATGCTTTATACGAAAAAATTATAAAAGAACAGGCTGTTTTCTTAAAGGAGGCTTTATCTTTTACAATCGCATCGCAGGCGGCAGCCGAGGAACAGTTTACGGCAATGATGAATGCCGGAGTAAAATTTTTAGAGCAGGCCGGATACTCGCAGGAAAACGTTAACTCATTGTTTAACGAATTGACAAACGCCGTCGGGACCAATGCCGTTAAAACGCCTGTTTTCGGCCAAAAAGAAACAAAAATAGAATTTACAAACGGAAATTACATAATTATCCAAAACAGCGACGGCAAATTATCGATCAGGGAAAGCTTATTTGACGAAAAAGCGGAAAAACCCGAAATTACGGCTGAAGATAAAGAAATTTTTTCCGTTGCGGGCGAGATGGCGCAGTCCGTTCTCGGCAATTCAGCGTCTTTTCTTAAAGGCGACTTTGAAATTGTATACGAACTTTTCAAAAACTTTTTCCATTTTGCGTACAAGAATAATTTAAACACCTTATCATTTGCTTACGGCATAACGCATGAAATCGACGCGTACCTCGAAGCGTTTGCAAAAGACAGATTTTCGCTTGACGGGGTGGATAAAGCGGTTATTGAGCGTATGCCTGACAGCCTTCAAAATTTTATATTGAACAGAGCAATACAAAATAATTCTGTTATTGTTGATTTAGACGGAGACGCCGTTAAATATGTAAAACGCGACTCTTTAAAAAACATATCTGCAAATCGGCAAGAACCGCAAACTACCGCAAAAAAACTTTTGGATGAACAAAAGCTTGCCGAAGAACACAAAGAAAAACTAACATTGCTGCGGGATTATCTTGACGCAATAAACCAAGGAAAAGACAGAGGCTATCAGCAAGGCGCCTTGATAGATCTTAGGAAAAGCGGCAAAGAAATTATACTTGTCGGCGATCTTCACGCAAGAGAAGATAATCTTGAAAAAATATTAAAAACAAACAACAACGAAGAAAAAATTAAAAACGGCGAAGCAGTAATAATTTTCCTCGGCGATATCATCCATAGCGAAGAAGACGATAAACTTGAAGAAACGGAAAGCTCTTTAAAAATAATGGAACGCATAATGCGTTTAAAAATATCCAGCCCCGAAAACGTGTACCTGTTAGCCGGCAACCATGATCCTATAGATCAGACCGTTGGGAAAAATTCAGTTCCTCAGGGTGAATTATACAGAAAATACATAGAATCCTTCGGACCGGAATATGCGGATCTGTACAGAAAAGCAATATTCGGAAGCGGACTGGCGGCTGTAGGCGATAATTTTGTCGCGACTCACGCCGGGCCGGTAAGACAAAACAATTTAACCGAAGCCGGTTTGATTTCATTGCTCAGCAGAGATACCGTTATAGAGAATTATAACAAACACCGGTCAGACGCCTCTTATGATATTGAAAACCAACTGCTGCAAGGCACAACGTCCGAACAAAGCGAAGCCGACGCATTTTTGGCGGCATTTCAAGCTATTCAGGAACTTAACGAAGGCTTTACCGAGTCTGATTCCGATATTGTAAATCAGCTGCTGTGGAACAGGATGGCGAATAATGAGTATTCCCAAAATGATATTGACGCATTTTTAGACGCGTTCAAAGTTAACAACGGATCTTTGATCGTCGGACACACGCCTGGAAGTTTAAGCGAAAACGCATGGCATACTTCTTTGGGAACAAAAGACAATCATTATATTATATATGCCGCAAATGACGATTTCGGTTATTTAAGCATTAAAGCCGACGGACGAAAAGATTTTGTAACCGTAACGGAAAATACGGATGCGGACAAAAAAGACGCAATGACATTAAAAGCCGGAGAAGCGTCAGAGGTCAGTTCCGATTTAATAAAGAAAGGCTTTTATAAAATTAAAAATATAACTTCCAAAGCAGGCGCATATCTTATAATTTATTCGCAAGGCGACGCGCGCATAGTGAGAATCAGTAAAGATAGAAACGGAAATTTAGGACTAAAGGAATTTATATATAACGGAAGCAGAATTAAAGACGATAAATATTTAACCGGAGAAGAATTAGCCGCTTTGGGAATTGAGGCGGCTGCCGGCAAAGGAAAAGACGAGATAATAATTGTAAACAACAGCAATACTGCAAAAATCGGAAAATATTCGCCGCCGTCTTCCGACATAAGAATTCCGTTTTCAGGGAAAATAGACGCTGAAACTATAGAAAACGATAAAATAACAGCCAGAAAATTATTCGGAATTTCCGGCAATGCGGAAATAGAAATTATTAATCTTGATGATGTAACCTTCTTTAACAATGTTCTTTATAAAAAAACAGCGCCGGCTGCAAAAAATAATATCAAGAGGATGATAATATACCCGCACAGCGAGAAAGTAAATGCAGATATGCTTACAATACCTCAACTTAGCGCCTTATATTCGGATATTTACGACAGTATGACATATTCTCTTATAACTAACAATATAAATGAAGATTTTGACTATGCGTTCAGGGAATTGTTAAAAAATGCTCTTGTTCACGGAAATAAATTAAATGTAAATAAGCCCATATTTATCGAATATGACGGATATTCTTTTTCCATATACAATGTTATAGGCGATACGGAAATATCAAACTTGCGGCTTGCTTTGTCAGCTGCCTCAGGACTTAACGGCGTTAATAACGGAATAGACAGCGTAAAGGAAAAAGAAACAGAATACTTGCAAGCGGAAACAATGTCAGACGGAGTAAAATATTATAAAGTTACAATTAAAGAAAAAATCCGCGCCGTTCATAAATCTGAAAAAAACTATAGAAGATACATCTGGACGGACGAAAATGAAGATGAAATAGGAACTATTTATGTAAATAAAAGAACCGGCTCGGTAACAGTATATGCAAAAACAGAAGTTTCTCAAGATGATATTATAAAAGCGTTAGAAAAAATGATAGCGGAAGGCGAAGAAGGGCTTGACGGAAGAGAAGTTACAGTAACAAAGCAAAACAGAGTAAAAGTAACAAAAATAATAACGCAGTCATACAGCGAACATTTAGAAAACCAAAAACCCGGCGCAATCTTTTCAGGCAGTGAAAAAATTGAGCTTCTTTCGGCGGCTGACGCCGGCGCTTTCGATAAAAGCCTTTTTGATAATTTCTTTTCGTCTCTGAGCGATGAAGAAAAAGACATGGCTGCAAAACTCATAATTTCGGTTACGAGCAATAATGACATCTACGTTACTCTTCCGGGAGACCTTGCCGTAGCTGAAGATTTGACGGAAGACAACATCGAAGCTTTAGAGTCGGTATCTCCCGAGCAGCTTATTGAAATGGCGAAAAAAAGTTATATCGACGCCTTTATTTACGATTCAGATGATGAAATACCCGAAAAAACTTTTAGCAAAATCGCGCAAGATATGATTGAACAACTCTGGACGGCTGCGCCCTCTGCCGCGGCAGGCGTTTCAAAAAAATCAAATTATTTCGACATATCGAAAGCTAAAGAATTTTTCGATACTTTGTCCGCCAAAGAAAAGGATATGGCTGTTAAGCTTATATCTTCCGCCGTATCCGGCAATACTTATCTGATGTCTCCGCAAAATACGGAAGTTTCATACAGGGAAGACTTTGAACATATCATTAAAGAATTGCCTGATCTTACAGGAAACAGATTAATCAGAACCGCAAAAAAAGCCGGCAAAAACAATGCTCTTTATGAAGCTATAGCAAAAAAAATGATAGCCGCGCTGTGGGTAAAAAGAACTTCAAAAGGAAATGATTTTTTTGAAAGAATCAGCAGCGCGATTAAAAATGATGAAGACCGCTCCATATGCTTTGTCTGCAGCGCAAACGCAAACAGAAGCGCTGTTCCTTATGTGATAATGCGCCAAATGCTTGAAGACAACGGAAATGTGAAATTTAAAGCCATTTCGGCAGGAACCATGACGGAAGACAGACACAGAACAAATCTCGGAAGACAGCTTGACCAGCAATACATAAACTCTGAAATTTTGAACCTTTTGGCTGACAAAAGCATTCTCGAATCTTTCAGGGCGGAAGAGTTCACAAACGCGCATGCCAATGCCGATTTTATAGTGGTAGCCGAAAGAAAACACAAAGATTACATAATTGAAAATTACAAAGATACAATAAAAGACATAGAAGACAGGGTTTTTGTATTTAACGAGATCGTGCCGGATTTAAACGATCCCGAATCGGTCATAGACATGCGCAGCGATCATAGCAGCAGAAAACGCCTTATAGAGCTGGCAGATAAATTTGTGAGCAGC
Organism: Endomicrobiia bacterium; assembly: GCA_009776745.1. GTDB lineage: Bacteria > Elusimicrobiota > Endomicrobiia > Endomicrobiales > Endomicrobiaceae > Endomicrobium_B. The sequence goes on from WRNH01000022.1 coordinate 21,274, forward strand.
TTTTTCGATACGGGCGCGGCATTGACTTACGCCGAAAACGGAAATGAAATATTTGAAGAATTAAAAAGAAGAATACAAACGGACATTCCCACAAAAATAACTTTCGTATGCACCGCAAACTTAAACAGAAGCACTCTTGCGCATGTCTGTTTTGAGGACAGATTAAGGAAAAACGGAAATGAAAATATATCCGTTTTTTCTTCAGGAACGAATTTTGACCGGCTCCGTTCTCTCGAGTCTCCGTTCGGGCTGTATCATCGTATGCAGCTTCAGTATCATTACGGTTTCGACGCCGATATAATAAATTCTTTTTCTCCGCGGCAATTTTCGCAAGAAGATCTTGATTCGGATTATATAATAGCGGCTTCCTCAAAACATAAAAACTACATTCTCAATATGCTTGAGCAATATTCCGGCAAACTTTCAAAACAGCCTAAGGTGCTGCTGTTTAGCGACTTTATCCCCGATATAAATAATCCCGGCTCCGTACTTGATCTTGAAGCAGACATAGACATACAGTACGATCTTCTTCCGAAAATATATGAGTTCAGCGGTCATTTCTTTGAAAAATCCGCATTGACTTCCGAAGTAATTTTAAACAAATGGTACAGCAAACTTTTAATAAAACTGTTCGGATATAAAGGATTGAGAACAGTTCAAGTCGCGATAGCGCCGTTTGCGGAATTGTTTATGAGAGATTCTTACGGCAGCAAATACGGATTAATGCAGATGTTCAGAATGTTCAGATCTGATGAAACCGAAGCGTTAAAAATGCTGAAAATGTTTGAAAGCACCCATAAAAAAGACGTCTCTGAAGGATTGAACGGTTTATTGAAAGCCGCAGGAAATACTTACAAAAAAATATACGGCGCATTAGGAATAAGCCTGATAGCCGACTTTGCGGCTATGATAACAATGATAGCGTTTCACGCAAAGTGGAATTACAGACATCCGGATAAGGCCATGGCAGCCGATTTGAAAACCGAAGAAGCTCAGGCTGATTTCTACAATTTGATAATAGGCGCAAACAAAAATACCGCGCCGCCAAATGAAAACATTCCGGCTTTTATGTACTATGTTTTCAGCGGACTGACTTCGATGAATATCGACGCGTTTTCGAAAAAACTGGGAATTGAAGGCGAAGTCAAATCAAAACTTGCATCGCAAAAAGACGGTTTTATGCAGTCTTTGCCTGAAGAACAAAGAAAGACATTTGAAATGATTGAAAATGCAAAAAACGTTCTTGAAACTGCGCAAGAGAGAAAATCCGAAGAAATTGACAAGGCTTACAATGATTTAAAATCTCATATCAGATCATATTTAAATAATGCGGTCAAACAAAATGCTTCTGCGGATTTACGTTCTGCGGAATTTTTGTTCTTTCTTGCCGCGTTTGAAAATTTGTTCGCGTTTACGGCAAAAGATTCCGGCTATAGAGAAGATTTGAATAAGCCTCTGGTGACGATAGAAATCGACTTTATATGGAACAATCTGCTTTCACTTTTAAACAACAGCGCGGATGACGATTTTCATTCCTATGTTCTTTTTGAAATTATAAAACCCTTTGCGCAAACAGTAGAACAAGTACGTATTTTTGATTCAACATATAACACTATTAGACCAAATGTTATCCAACCGGTACGCCTCTTCATGGATGATTATACAGAGCGCGCTCTTACAGCCTTCGCGGACAAAATAGAATCAATGGATGATCTTATAGAAAAATCCCCATTGCCGGAATATACGGCAAACAGTTTAAAATTATTTTTTAACAGGCTGGCAGACATACCGCCTACGGAAATGGAAAAAGTGCTTGCAAAACTTCGCGAATCCAATCGTATAATAAATCCCGATATTTTGAAGATGATTAATGAATTTCTTGCAATAACAGAACTCCGTAAATTTCTTGAAGAAAGAACCGCCCTGGCCGCAAACAAGCCGGATGTGACAAAATCAACGGATTATCAGAAAAAAATGACGGATCTGGACAAGAAGATTGCAAATATTTTAAATGTTTTCAACTTCTATTATAATGAAGAAATTGCAGAAAAAGCAAAAGCGGAAACCGCAGAAGCCTTCGGAGACGAGACCGGAATGTATACGGAAATAATATCGCGCCAAAGCAATACGCCTAAAAACAATGACTTTTTGCGCGGCGTATTCAATAACCGGCAGTTAGACATCAAACTCAGATTGTTCGCGCTTATGTATCTTAAAATAAACAAACAAAAGGTTGACGCTGCCGCCATAGTTGAGGAATACAAAAGCAAAGCCGACAGTTTGGATATTAAAAACGATTTTGACCTCAGGGCTTCAATAACCGGAGCGCAGCTTACATTAATGTCCGAGTTCGATCTCCTGAAAAACATAGAATACGACGCTGTACCGCATTTCAGCAATATATACGAAAAAATCGCGACGGCAGTGATCTTAAAACCGCAAATTGAGAAAGAAGAAGGCGAAAAATATACTACTGCAGCGCATGCCGGCTTGGTTTTTGATACGAACAATACGGATTTTTTTACAATCGCGCATGAGCTTGGTCACAATTATTTGCACATTATTGCCCCGAATATCGTATATTTTTCTGCTGTCGAAAAAACGATCCATGAGTTTTTTGCGCATACGTTTGAAGCTTTTTCTTTATCAATGTTGAACAAAAAGATATTCCCGAAAAGCGCTTTAGATTTTGATTTATTTACGGAAAAAAAATATCCGAAACAACAAAAACATGATGCCGGAAGAGGTATGGTAAGAAGCATTATCAATGTTTTCGGTATCATGAAAATGGAGCTGTCATGGCTGCATCTCATTGAAGCCATAGCCGGTTTTGCCGCGCAATCAGGAAAAGAATACCGGAACTCCCTAAAGTCCCAAAGCGAAGCATTCAGCAGTTTCGTAAACGCTTATTCAAAAATGCTTTCCGAGAAATATCCTGAAACGGACATTAAAACTTTTAAAGACAGTTTTAATTTTTTAAGAACCGAATTCGGCGCCATTATAGCGGAAAGGATCAATCTTCAAAATGAGCAGGACAACATACAGGGAGTTATTAACATCATAAGTCACGGACAGAAACTGCTGGATAATTCATCAAAAATCGCGAAACGGCTTTCAGAATACACCGAAGAAGAAAAAATGCAGATCCAAAGACTCTTTACACCCGAAGAATATGAATATCTGAAATTTATAGAATCTTATTATAATGAAAATGCAAAAAATCTTTTGCTGAATGTTATAAACGATTCTTCAAAGGACATAAAACACAGATTGTATGCGTTTGCTCTCTTGAGTATGCTTCTAAGTCCGGATTCAGCTAAAAATATGAATTTCAGCGGGCTTATCAATGATTTTGCCGATAAACTGGAAAACGGCGAGATCCAAATAAATAACAATTATGATTTACAGGCGGTTTTGGCAGGGCTGCATAATCTTGTAATGGCAAATAAAATCCTTTCCGGCAAAGACGAAAACACCATGTTTGACAGACACAAATTATATTTAGAAATTCTTTACGCTTTCAGAATAGATCTTTCCGGCGGAATCAAAGCAGAAAACATAAAATCGATCCTTAAAGGAATATATAAGAAACACAGAGTCAACATCAACAAATACGGAATTGATTATACCGCTTTGTTTTCTTCATTAAACTCTTTGCCTTTGCGTAATCTCGACGACTCTTCGGGAACGCTGGTTATTGACTCGGATTTCGAATACCTTGAAAACACGAATTTAGAAGAAAACCTGACGGATGAAGACGACAGCTTTGCCGCCATACTGCCGGAAAACAAAGAAATGGTTGAACAAATGATCGCAGCCGGCGAAAAACCTTTAAAAATTTCTTTGAAAGTTGTTGCAGCGGAGTTTGTCAGATCCCTTAATCCTTGGAAATTTATTAAAGATCATGATACGACCGGCGGCAAAATAGGCGCTGCAATCGTTTCCTTATCAACATATGCGCCGCTTGTTATGCTGTCAGCGGCATTATTGTTTACCCCCCTGTCTTTGGCCGTCTTGCCGGCAGTCGCGTCTCTTTTAGGTTCTGTTTTTGCCGGATTTATGCTGAATGCCGTAATACATACCGTAATGGATTTTATTTATATAAACGAAACCGCGCATTTTGACCAATACGATCCCGAACAGGAGATTGTCAATGACGGCAAATCAGGCAAAAATACCATAATAAATTACATAAAACAAAACAAATTTAAAACCGTCGCCGTTGTTTTAGCCGTATTTATGGTTGTGTCCTTATTTATATATCAGACAATACAATTCAAAAACACTGAAAGAGAGATTGCGCGCTTACAGCAGGAACTTGATAATCTGTATTTTCCTCCGCAAGCGGAATTTTTTGATAAATTATTTACCAAAGAAAGGATGCGCAACTTCGACATACCCGAAGATGACGCGGCATTTGAAAAAGCCAAGCAGGAGTCGATAGAAGCTTCTTTAAAAGAAGAAAACATTGAATTGATCAAGGAAGTTTACGGAAGATTGAGAGACGCCGGAATAACTTTTGACCGTAATTATACCATCTTTTTTATAAAGGTAGACGGAATCTATTTAACGAAAAACGCATTTTCGCTCCCCGAATTAAATCTTATATTTTTGCCAACGAATATGATAGATTTTGAAAATTTCAGCAGAGAAGAAATAATAATAAATCTGGCGGAAATAATCGCGCATGAAGGACAGCATATCGACGACTATTTGAACAATCCGTCAATGTCTTCCCTTGAAGGCGAGTTAAGATGCTGGGAAGCTGCGGCAAACGCAAGAGAAGCCGTAGGCGGAATAGATGAGATCAGCGAACAAGGCCGCAAAACCGTGCAGGCTTTTAGAATAATAGTAAATAAACTTGACGCTCTTACGAAAGCAGTATATGAACTCGGCATAGAAGAACAAAAAGAATATATAAGCGAAAACCCTGAACTTGATTATCTCTTTGTGGCAACAGATAATACGGGAGATAAAGATTTGGAAAATAAAATTCAAATAGCTCTTTATGACAGAAACTTAGGTGAAATAAAATACGTAATTTTATGCATGGTTGACGTCAGCGAAAACACATTGGGTTTCTTTATTAATGAGTATGACGAAATCAACTCCCTTGACTCCGATACGTCTGATGACGGCGCTGTCAGCGCAAACTCTATCCTCCCTGAAAATCTGGATATGGTAAACAAAATGGCGCATGAAGGCAAAGGCGCAGGCAGAATTTCGGCTGCTGTTTCTTTTAAAGAATTGTGGAAATCCCTTATCCATCCCGTAAAATTTATAAATGAACATCCCTCCGGTTCGGGAAAAATAGGGGCCGCAATACTTGCAGGCATAACTTATGCCGGCGTCATCGCATTATCAATATCCGCTTTATTTGTGCCGGTTTTGGCTGTCGCGGTTCCTGCGGCTTTATTTATCAATATAACAGCCCATATAATAATTGATTATCATTATATAAAAGCTTCAGGATTGATTGAAGCCGTAAACGAATTCGGCTCTGCCGCGGCGCTTACCGAAGAAGGCCGTGTGAACCTGATAAACCTGCCTGTTTATATTATCAGCGAACTTCCTGAAAATTACCAAGAGCTTGCTTTGAAAAACACAGGCGTAAGCCTTGAAGGCAATTATCTTTGGGTCGGAAAATTAAAAGGAGCTGTTGTCGTTTACGCAAAAGACATTGATCCGCAGATAATAGCCCAAGAACTGGATTCAAACAGGATGATCAATAAATTTATTAAGGAAAATGCGTCAAAAACCATTAAGAAATCGCTAAAAAATATTTCGATGACTTTTATAGAGGTTGATCATAATGCCGCTTCAAGATCAATAAATATTTCTGAAAACGGCAATATAAAAGTCAGTAAAGATTTGATGCAGGAAAATGCCAAAAGAGGCACTCTTGCCGAATTCTCTGCTTCTTTAAGGAAAGGCCATAATGCCGATGCAAAAACCTATTCAGACGGCATAATCCATGATATTAACGATATTGATACTTTGGAATATCTTACGGAATACTTAAGCCAAAAAGACAGCGATTTTCAATCTAAATATATAAACAATTTTGATGATTTGAAAGAATACTTAGGGAAAAAGGACAGCAGTCTTGCTGCTCTTTATTTAAGAATATTTAAAGAATATTTAGAACAGCATCAAAAAGTCGGCAACGGACAGATTATGATAAGCGATCCGGTCTATGACGAAATCATGAAAAATGACGGCAATATTATCGGGGACCTGTTTTCAAAATTCCTCGCGGAAGCGCGCAAAGACGGCGTTCAGGTATTTGTTATGTCAAAAGAAAAAAAAGATCAAGCTAAAGTTCAAAAATACAGGGCGGCAGGTCTTACCGGATATTCATATTTGATTTCTAAAGACAGAGGAGTACTCAATAATTTTGTCTTAGACTCAGAAACTGAATTCAAAATGGATGAATTCAACGACCTTGAATCTCTTGAGGAAAACATGAGAAAATCACCTGGAATTTATATAATACAAAATTCAATGTTCAAAAACGCGATAAACTCCGAACGCAGCAACATAGGCATAAACAATATTGTGAAAATTCTTTCAAGCGTAAAAATATTAAAAGTTTTCCACTCTAAACCAATAACGGCGGATTTTGCCCGCAGCGCCGCGAGAAATTTTGAAATAACGGATATCCCAAACATCAAAGCAAATAATGTTGAAGCTTTGCAAAATTTGATATCCGCAAAAGATTTTTCTGCGGCTGAGTTTAAAAACGCGCTTGGGATAAGAGAAAACGCGGTTGACCCTGTTTCGGTTTATTTAATAAAACTTGAAAGCCGGACCGTAAACATAAACGAACAGGATAAACGGGAAATAATTAAAGCGTTTATGCTCGGCATAATAGAAAAAGCTCTTGCCGCCGAGAATTTAAGAAAAGCGCATAAAGAATACGGCCTTAAAGACAGAAACCATGAAATTATACTCGGAAGGGCGCTTTTTGAAAAGATCCTGCACAATATAGGAAATGACAATCCGGATATTACCCCTGATTCTTTCAGAACTGTAAAAGAAGCCGAAGAAAAATTAAACGAAACGCTCGCGGCGCTTATGCCGAAAGCTTTTGAAAATAAAGACGCCAAAGCGATTAATGCCATTATAGAACTTATTCCCGCTATAGGTCAGGAAAGAAAAATGTTTGAGATCAACGATACGGTAAAACCTGCAATGAATATCCGCAATTACGAAAAAATATTGACTGCGGCATAAAAAATTTAATTTTTGACAAGCTCTTGTCTTTAATGAACCGCCGAGCCGCCGAACTTCAGGTCTGCTATTTTTTCTATATTTCCAGCTTGTACTTCTTTTTGATCTGTTTTATTTTCGAAGAAATGAGTTTGAGGGCTGTTTTTTTATCGGAAATTTTTCCTTCCTGCTGGGCTTCTTTTACAAATCTTAAAAGATCGCCAAGCCAGGGGCCGGGTTTAAGATCAAATTTTTTCATTAAAATATTTCCGTCGACAAGTTTGGGAAGAGGTTTTGCGTTTTTAACTTCATAATATTGCGATATGAGAACGCGCGCGGAATTTTCCTGCATTTTTAATTCTTTCGGCGAAAAAACTTTCAGCTTTTTATAAGAATGCCAGTCCGCCATTGAAAGAATAATCAGATCCGGAGTATTTTCACCTATATCTCTGAAAAATTTCAAAGCGGCTCTCTTTGTAACGATATTATTTTTTGTCAGAGTTGACGGACGCATGTGATTTTCAACAAGAAATTTCGCGTTTGCCGTATCCTTTTTACTCATTTTAAAAGACTGCGCAATTTCTTCAATCTTTTTAGCACCCTGTTCTTCATGGCCGAAAAAGCGCATTTTTTTGCCTTCTTTTTTTGCGGTCTCGGGCTTTGCATTGTCGTGAAACAATGCCGCAAATTTTAAAAGATTGCCTTTTACGACATTTTCGGAATAATTTTCACTGTCTGCAAAATGAGCTTCCAGCTCTTTATAATTATCCGGAAAATATTTTTTTAAATTATTTAAAATGTCTTCGACAGCCTCTAAAGTTTCAAAAGAATGCTGAAACAGACCATGAGGATGATAATAATATTTTTTCGC
>WRNH01000023.1 GCA_009776745.1 Endomicrobiia bacterium
CAAACTTTTAATTATTATTAATAATGTTTGCAAGCAGTTTTATGTTCAAAGATCTTTTTCTCAGGCTTAAATTATCTATCTTTCTTGTGGGTTGATGACCATAGCATCTCCAATTTTTTTGCTCTATTAACTCAGATATTACATTGGTCAGGGGGACGTAGCAGCTGACCAGAAATTATTCTCTCATCTCCAAAAAAGCTAATCTTAATCGCTCCCTCTGTACTCCCAATATCTCTGCGCATCTCCTTAAACTTATTCCGCTTCTCTCTATCAATTCTTTGCTTATCTTTACCGCTAAATCATAATTTACTCTATTCGTTGAAATGTTATATTTTTTTACAAGCTCTTCTAAAACATCTTCACTCTCTTCATATTTTCTATCATCGTGCTCAAGCCATTCACTATGGCTTTTTTCTTCCATTATCGCTTCTATATTTGACGGGCTTATATCATAATATTTTTTCGCTTCTTCAAAATCTATTATACCGCTATGACTTATGTAGTTTTTGTAGCTTGAATATTTATACTCCTTTGCATCATTCTCAAGTTTTGCTTTTACCGGATTATTATGTATATACGCTATGCAATTTATCAAATATTTTTCATCATCTATCACTTCACTTTTAAATCTTCCTCTAAATACATACCCTATCCTTTTTCTTGTAGTATTATAATATCTTGCATACTCCGTATTGACTTCCTTCATAAACAGTGAAATATCTTTGATTTTTTCTGCTTTTATCAATATATGGGCGTGATTATCCATAACGCAAAAAGCAAAGATAAATATTTTATTATCTATCTTTGCTTCGCTCATTGTACTTAAATAGTATCCCTTACTATTGTCGTCAGGGAATATCGTTTCTTTTCCTATTCCCTGCACCATTACATGAAAATATTTCCCGTCTAAATGTTTTCTCGCCATTCTCGCCATAAATTAATTATATAATATTCCTTTATCTCTGGTCAACTGCTACGTCCCCCTGACCAAAATATTATGGCACATAAATTTTTACGCCGAATTTAAAATTGAATCCGGAATAATCTCTTTCAATGTCTCCTACCGTAGTTTTTCCGTTAAAATTCATTCCATAATCGGTATATAATCCTATATATTTCCAAATTAAAAACTCAAACCCGATATTAATCGCAGGCATTACTAAGGAAGTGGTTTTAGGGTCAGACGGCATATTATGTACGGACGTATGCTCTCCCTTGCTCGTATCCCACACTTTCACCGTAGTTCCTCCGGTAAATTTATTTGATAAAAAAACAATTCCCGCGCCTAAACTAAACTTCCATTTTGTGCCGGCAAGATAAGTATAATAAACGCCTATGGGAATAGAATATGCCTCTGAAGTAAGATAAATTGACTCACTGCGGATTTCAGGCGGAATTGGCAAACTATAATCGTGCTCTCTGACTTCCTGCATAAAATCGCTGTCATTATACATCATATAACCGGCTTTGACGCCAAACATATGATTTTGTTTAAGATTAAATAATCCTTTTCTCTCATAAAACACTTCAAATCCATATTGTGGCGTACTGCCGCTGTTGTCTGTCGAGCTTCCCCCATACCAACCGCTTGATTTTTTATATTTGCTCATAACATCGCCGTAATTATCGCTTGCTGCTAAAATGCCTACGCCTGCCGAAATTCCAAACCCCTCAAGAACCGACGCCTGCACATAAGTAAACGTAAAAAATAAACCCAAAACGGCAAAAATAATTTTTTTCATTCAATATCTCCTTTTTGGAAGCTCGAAAGCATAGATTCGTGGATACATAGATGAGCTCTGGCTGTTTTTGGTCAAAGTTTTAAGACAGATACTCCGGACAAATATATTTTTAAATGCGATAGCCCTGATAACTGACCAAAGATTCTTTAATTTCTTTCTTTTATGGTCAATTACTCCCCCTAACTACATAAAATTTCAAAATAACTTTTACAACTAATCCTGAAAAATCCCTCTTATATTTTTCCGTATATATCGGATTGGCATAATCAGATGAAATTACGCCGTTAAAACCGTAAGACAATTCTCCGCCTAGCGTTACAAACCGTGAAAATATCCATTCTACGCCGGTATCAATATGCGGCATAATTTTACTCTCGCTTACTGTATTAGTTATATTACTTACGGTATTGGAACTATTGGAATATACTCTGGTTTTTCTTTTCCAATCAAGGGAAATATATGTAAAGCCTAAACCGCCTTTCATGGCAAATTTTTCATTTATCTTGTATTTGTAATAAATCGTTACAGGAATCATATATTCGTAAGCTGTAAGCCTGTTGTTAAAATCATACATCCAATCGCTGATGTTAGCCGTAATCTCATCGTCTTGAATTTTTTGATATCCTGCGGATATGCCTAAAAAATTGTTGTCGCTCATTCCAAACAGTCCTGAAATTTCATAAAATATGCCAAAATTTACAAGAAGATAAATTCCGTCAACGCTGCTGTGTCCAATTGAATTGCTGTCATTAATTTTAACATTAAAATCAATGCTTTGGCTGCCGCTGCCAACGGTTGCAAAAATCCCAGCTCCTGCAGCATGCGCATATTTTACGGCAATAATCATTGTCAAAAATATGAAAATAATTTTTCTAAACATTTTCCCTCTTTGTTTTACATATGTTGTTATTCTATTACACTTCCCCCAAATTTCTAGGTTTGGCTTTGAAGAAAATCATATTTGCTCAGCTGCTGCCCTTTGACCAGACGTATATATCAGATTTTAAATTTATACCCGATATTCAGTCCAAATTTTTTGTATACGGATTCGAACTTTGTTGTAAAATATCCCTCCAGACCGTAATCAAAAGAACCTGAATAATAAGAATACAATATGTCTATAATTATGCCGGAATCAAATTCATAACCTCCTCCGACGGCAAAATACAATCCGCCGGAAGCGTTTCGTATAAATATATTTTTGCTGCTATTATTGTTTATATTTATATTATCAGCTACATCGTGTAATATGCAATACCCAAGATTACCTTTGAAATACAGCCCATAGTCTTTGTTTGCGTTAATCTGCGCGCTAAAATAAACAGGCATATAATTAAATTCATAATAGGACTCGATTTTTCCTAAAACTTCTATACTTTGGGCCATTTTACTGCTTTCTCTGGGCAACTGATACTCGGTTCCGGCTCCGATTTTCATGGTCTGCGAAACCGGAATAAAATACTCTCCGCAAAATGAAAAACCTGTATTCGCGTTCACACTGATTCCGGAACCTTCTCGCATAAAATTAAGTTTCCCAAGAATATCAACTCCGGTCTTAAGATTTAACTCTGCATTGCAAAGCGCCGGAAAAAGAATGGCTAAAGCAAAAAATAAAAAAATTTTCTTGAGCATGTTTTTACACCATATGACCATTAAATTTTAAATTTGTACCCTGCATTCAAAGCGAATCTTCTGAGCGTTATATTCACATCAGGCTGTATCTTGGTTCCCGTATATATATCTTCTATATAAAAGCTTCCGTGATAAAACCCGTAAGTCAAATCAACTATTAATCCGAACTTAAATGCGTATCCTGCGCCAAGTGCATAATATATACCGCCTTTACTTTTATATTCTGTATGTATGATAACCGTTTCATTACCGATATATCTGTCAAAGTTAAAATATGTGTAGCCTATATTCCCTCTGAAAAATATTTCTTCAGTCTCTTTAAACGGATGACACTCAAGCGATACGTAAAAAGGTATGTTTGCAGCCTGGACAGAGTCATTTTTATCTTTTGTTCCTATTGCAAACTCAATCCCCGGACCAACTCTGAACATTTCGTTGATTTTGTATAGATACTCGATTGACGTGTTAAAGTCAATATCGGCATCAACAACATATGAACCATATCCGCTACTGCTAAAGCTAAAACTGTTAATAAGTCCGGCTCCTATTCTTGCATTGAAGTCAGCAAAAGCCATGTTTGAAGCAAATGATAATAAAACAATACTACTAAAAATTTTCTTCATTTTAAGCTCCTTAATTTCTGGTCAACACCCCTTCCGTGGACATTGTTCTACTCTTTTAATTATGTCAGTTAGTAAGATAAATATTATCTATATATACAGCAGCCGTAGATGATATGGGAGATATTTCAAATATTTGGCCAACAGAATCCAAGGTAGTTAATATTGGCCTCTCAAATTCCTGCCAGAACGGAGTGAGAGAAGATGATGAACTGGGAGAGGTATTTGTGCGAAACATAACAACTTGTCCAGCGGTTGTGCCGCGTGCTGAAAAAACAATTTTTGTATATCCGTAAGTGCTTGCATCAGGCGTAAATTTGTAAGCTACCCTTGCTCCCATACTTGCAAAATCAAATTGAAGATATCTCATCATATCTCCGCTCACGCCGCCTCCGCTTGAGATTCTTGTAATAGTTACGGAGCCTGAATTTATATACCATGTATCTGAAGGGTCATAAGAATCATTGTAAAGAATTAATTTCTGCGGTCTTATAGTAACAACAACGCTGGAAGAAACTGTCACTCCGGTTCCATACGGAGGAGCTAAAGTAAAACTTGCCGTAATCATGGCATTGCCGGCACTTAAAGCGGTTACTTTAGCTGTAGAACCGAAAGAAGTAACATCTGCCGCACCGGCTGGCATTACAGTCCATGTAATTACGGGCGATGGGACATATGGCATTCCGTCGGCTAAAACCTCAGTTGTCATAGATGTAGAGCCGTTTAACGGCGAACCCACAATCATAGAACTTTCGGATGTTATAAGTTTTATTGCGTTAGGTTTATAATTTATATAGATGGTAGAGCTTGAAATCTTGCCTCCGGCGGTAGCAGTTATAGTTGCCTGCATTTTTGCAACAGTAGTAACTGTAAAAAGAGTTACGGATGACTGTTTGACACTAAAGCTTCCGGCCTCAATTGGGCTTATAGTCCACGACGTATTACTTGAGTCAAGAGTATTACCCATAACATCTTCTAAAATAGCGCTAAACTCAACCGTACTTCCGGTTACAACAAAATTTCCGGCACTTTGATTTATTTTTAAATTATCATAAGATCCTAAAGGGCTGCTGGAGTTTTTAGAACCTGAACCGCTGGAACATGCCGCAACAAATAAAACTGCAAACAATCCCAAACAAATAACTGTTTTCATTTTAAATCTCCCATTACACCCATTGTACATTTACAGGGGGACGTAGTAACTGACCAAAGATTCTTTAATTTGCCTTCTTTTCTGGTCAGTTGCTACGTCCCCCTGACCAAATTTTCGTTACAAGATTTCGTTAGCGGTTAAAAATAAAGATTGAGCCAATGCGTTAAAAAAGTTTTGATACGCTTGCGGTTTTGTTATGGCATTATTTCCTTTTGAAGCATTGGCTCTTACAATTGTTTGCTTTCCGTGTATTCTTACGGTAACTGTCAAACTGGTTTTACTTGAAAAGGAAAATCCGCTCACAGTTCCTAAATCTTTATCCACTTTTTCTATAATAAAATTTAAATCCTGCATCGTAGCAATAACATTTCTAATAACATTGTCTTTGTCATCCGTATCAAAAGAACGGGTTTGATAATTTCTTATCTCCACCTGTGACCGGGATGAATCTAATGCGCGATTATTCACGGTTGCGCAGCCTGAAAATATGGCAACTGGAGCTAGAAAACAAAATAAAAAAAATTTCACTTTAGCATCTCCTTTTTAGAAGATGAGAAGTTGGGAGGCTGAGAAGCTGAGAGGAGCTCTGGCCGCTTTGTCTTTGTCGTTGTCCTTGTCTTTTCCCACCTTCCCAACATCCCATCTTCTCATCTTCCGCCTTTTTCATATCCCTTGGCCGGTCAGAAAAACCGATTGTTCTAATTTATAAAAAAATTCTTTATAGAGTTCAGGGTCGTTTATTTTTGCAACAGTATGAACATCGCCGTTGTTATCCCACGATCTTCTCGCAAAAGTAACTCTTACTTTAACAGTTTCATCGCCGGTTTTTGTTACTGCTATACTTACATAAAAACACTGGACATCCTCATATACTGCATCTCTATCCAATATTCTTAGAATAAGTTTGCCTCCCTTAGTGCCGAACTCACGATTTTTTTCCGCAGTTATAACTCCTATAGCGGCATCTGATTCCTTTATCGTATAACCCATATCCTGCAAAACAAGCGCCGTCGCCATCAATATTTCTTTGTCGTCTTCCGTGTCAAAAATTCTTGTTTCTATATTCCTTCTTTCTAAATAGTTTTTATCAGGAATATAAAGGGTATTATATGTGCTGCAGCCTGTCAGAAATAACACGAGAACTGCAAATGACATTTCTAATCTCATAATATTCCCTTTAAAAACTTGATGCTCTGTAAGCAAAATCTCTTACTTTATTGTATTCATCAAATTTTATAACAATGGTAAGCGTTCTTTGCGATGTCGACGCAGAGTTTTTTGTTGAGCCCATAATCAAAAGCCAAACTCCGGATGATGAGGCGTTTATGCTGGTAGAAACTTTATCATAAACCCAAGTCTCCCTGCGCTGGTCATCCGTAGTAACCATATTCGGGCTGCCCAAAACTTCGATAACATCAGAAGATGACATTCCTATTTTAATTTCCCGCTGCACTTTTGCAACAGTCAAACGCTCATCTTTTATTACATTACTGCCGGACGACGCACAACCGCCTAATAATAAAGCACTACAAACCGCAATACATAAAATTCTCATAGCATCTCCAGATTTGTTATTTATTCTCCTGCAAATTCATTGCCTCATTACGATTTTATATTAAAATTAAATTCTCATTACTCCTTTAAACTGCCATACTATTTTAAATTCGTATATTTATAAGCTTTCTTTGCAGTGAAATGTGTTATAGCCCTTTTGGTCAATCTTTTTCATTGCAGACCTCTTTATGGAACTACTTTTATTGTTACTGTTGCTGACATTTCGTCTATTGGGTCCCCGTCTAAATACGTGGCTTTGACTATTGCTGTACCTGTTGTGTTGTTAAGAATAAGCTCAGCCCCTGAGGTTCCGGATACGGGTGACAATGTTCCCACATTATCACCTGTAATGGTCCATGTGATATCACCATAATGCGTAGTTACTGAAGACCCATCTTTTGATACCCCTACAGAAAAAGCTATACTGCCTGCAAATGCTGGAGGGGTGGATATGCTATAAGTATATTCTGAAACATATGTCATATTTGTAGCTATTGAAACCTTATCCTCCTGCACAGGAGACCTTTTGCCCCCGCCACTACTTCCCCCGCATCCTACACAAGAAAACAAACCAACAAATAAACAAAGCAATGCAATCTTTTTCATTTTACTTCCTCCCCTTTTTTATTTTTTTGACAAAAAATATGCAGAGTGCTTCTAAAAATTATTCATATTTCATAATTTTTAGAAGCACTCTGCAGTTACTATTAAATATTCCTGTTTTCCGTTGTCTTCTCTGAAATTATCGGATTGAAAGGATTTATCATCATATTACTTGGCAATGTAAATATGCCGGAATCTATTGCTATATTATTCTGAAATCCTTTCAATAATTCATATCCGTTTTCTTTTTCTTCCTCCTCTCTATTATTTTGTCTTACTGCTACCGGATGTATTGTCAATTTTTTTAAGTCATTGTAGCCTATGTTTATCTCATTTTTATACTTTCGTTCCGTAAAATTTATCCTAAACAATCCCGGATTTGTCAACTCAAGGTCGATTATAAATGCATTATTATCAGGCAGCAGCAGATTAGTTGCTCCTCTTCCTTTGTTTATTACATAATCCGAATAAAATCTATTTTTACCATTCTGTTTCAGATATATATTACCGTTTGCTTTTATGTTTGTTTTTCCTTTTTCTTTTGTTATCTTTGTTATTATTCTATTGTCTTCTTCACCGATGTTTCCTCCGGCTGTTAATTCTATGTTTTCAGCTGTTATGTTTGATTCTTCGTTTTCTTGTTTCTTTGATTTTATGTTCTTTTCGCTTTCAAGCTTTACATCTGATTTTTCTGTTTCTACTTTGTCTACTACAATCGTGTCTTCGCTTTCTATGTATATTCCTCCTTCTGATTCGGCGTTTAACGTGGATTCCCGATTACTGCCTTCGGGAATGACAGGCAACGACGGCGAACTGCCGATTCTTATGCTATTGTCTTTGCTTCCTATTTTGCCGGTTTGGGATTTTAGATTTATATTTTTTGAATAAAATCCGGCTGTATTGTTTCCAACATCATCACTTATATTTCCGTATATGTCGGCGTTTATGTTTTCTTTGGCTTCTATTTCTCCTTTTAGGTTTATTCCGCTGTCGCCGGAATACATATCTATATAGCCTTCTTCGGATTTTATGTTGCCGATGTTGTACACCCTCACCCTGCCCTCTCCCTTATCAGGGAGAGGGTTGACGGCGTCAAATATTTCTATGTCTATGTTTTCTTTTGCATAGCCGGATAGCAATTCAAATCCTGTTGCTTTTAACTTATTATCTTCGCTTCCTATGTTTCCTTCTTTTGCGTTGAGTATATTTTGAAAAAAATAAACGCTGGCTTGTTGGCTAAAGACTTGCATTGGCAAAAACCAAACTAATGTGACAATTGCTATTATTTTTTTCATTTGTTTTTCCCTCTCTGTATTCAACAACAAACGGATTGAATCCGCTTGTTGTCGATATGGTCTCTGGTCAAGTGACACGTCCCCCTGACCATTTCCTCTTTACGGAATTATGTGTATTGTTACCGTATCAGACATCTCATCTATTGTACCATCTAAATATGTGGCTTTAACTACTAGTGTTCCTGAAGTGGTTGGATAAAGTACTGCACCTGCACCTGTTCCTGAAGGAACAGGCGAAAATGTACCGACATTGTCACCTGTAGGTGTCCATTTAATATCACTTGAGTCTAGCTGTACACCAGAGCCGTCTTTTATAACTGTTACACCTAATCGTATAATACCAGCAGCAAGAATTGGGTCATCTTGTGGTGGGTTACTCAAACTATATGTATAGTTATAATCATCTAAGTTCGTTTTTACTGTAATCTTATCTTCTTGTACTAGACGTTTTTTACCTCTGCTATCTTTTCCACATCCTACACAAACAAACAAACAAACAAACAATGAAAACAATGTGATTTTTTTCATTTTTACTGCCTCCTCTTATTTCTTTTATTTTTTAAATAAAAAAAACTGTCATACATTGCCGTATTTAAAAGTTTAAATATAGCAATGCATGACATAAAATTATTTTTCTTCTGTAAGTTTTGATATCAGTCTTATAGGCGCATTAAGCTGCTGAAATAGATTTAATAAACCAGGAGCTATTATTATATTGTCTTTGAAATTCTTTAATAATTCATATTCATTTTCTATTTCTTCTTCGTTGTTACTGTGCCTTACGGCTTGAGGATGTATTGCCAGTTTTTCTATGGCGTTATGACCTATGCTTATGTTGTTTTTGTATTTACTGTCTAAGAAATTTACTCTGAATTTATTCGGGTTTTCTATATCCAAATCTACTATATATGCATTGCTTCCGGGTAATAATAATGATACATTGGCATCATTATGATTTCTTATGTAGTCGGAATAGAAAACATTTTTGCCGTTTTGTTTTATGTATATGTTTTTTCCGGCATCTATATTTATCCTGCCTTTTTCTTTTGTTGTTTCCGTTATTAATCTGTTATTTTCTTCACCTACACTTTCTTCGGCTTTTAATTCTATGTTTTGGGCTATGATGTTTGACGCCTCATTTTCCTGTTTTTTGGCTTTGATACTCTTTTTGCTTTCCAATCTTACGTTTGATTTTTTTGCTTCTACTTTTGATACTACTATAGTATCATTACTCTCTATGTAGACTCCTTCTTCGGATTCGGCAGTTAACGTGGATTCCCGATTACTGTTTTCGGGAATGACATGTGACGGCGAATCGCCGATTCTTATGCTGTTGTCTTTGCTTCCTATTTTGCCGGTTTTGGATTTTAGATTTATATTCTTTGAATAAAATCCGGCTGTATTGTTTCCAACATCATCACTTATATTTCCGTATATGTCGGCATTTATGTTTTCTTTGGCTTCTACTTCACCTTTTAGATTTATTCCACTGTCGCCGGAATACATATCTATATAGCCTTCTTCGGATTTTATGTTGCCGATGTTGTAGACTGGATTGCTTCGTGGACTTTGTCCGCTCGCAATGACATTTATTATTTCAATGTCTATATTTTCTTTTGCATAGCTGGATACAAGTTCAAAGTCCGTTACCTTTAATTTGTTTTCTTTGCTTCCTATATTTCCTTCTTTTGCATTGAACTCTATATTTTTTGCCGAAACATAGGAATCTTCGTCATAGGCTAATATATCTCCGTTTTCGGAGTTTATCACTGCATCGTTTTCGGCTTCAATTGTTCCTACATACAAATTCTGGTTCGACGATACATTATTAATATACAAACTGTCTTCTGCCTGCATATTTATTATGCTGTTTTCTCCGGTAAGCGATACTGTTATATTGTTATCGCGCTCGCCTATGTTTTCAGCTTTTACGTCTATCGTATTGCCGGTTATATTAGCTCTGCTGTCAGTTAAGGCATTTATTATATCTCCGTCAATTTCCAGCGACACAACCTCGCCGGCATTTATCGTGTTCAATGCTACGTCACTGTATGAGTTTATGTATATATTTTTCTGCGAGTACGCCGTTAAATTGCCTGCCACGTCTACCGTAAAATATTTATCAGCTGCTCCTATGTCTTCTTTTCCTCCGTTTATATTTACATTTACTCCTTTTACG
The DNA here is from genome assembly GCA_009776745.1 of Endomicrobiia bacterium. Classification (GTDB taxonomy): domain Bacteria; phylum Elusimicrobiota; class Endomicrobiia; order Endomicrobiales; family Endomicrobiaceae; genus Endomicrobium_B. Next base: position 10,779 of record WRNH01000023.1, read on the forward strand.
TTTATCCCATTGTTTAATGCTCTGTTATATACGCCTTCTGTGCCTGAAATATTTATATTTCCTCCGGCTTCTATTCCCCTTACATTTAACTCTTTTCCGCTTCCTATATTTATATTTTCTGTTGCCTGCGCATTTATTCCTTCTTTTGCATATACGTACAATTTCTCATTCCCTGACACATTCATTATCATATTATCTTCGCTTATCGTCACGTTCTGCGCGTTTGCCGCTTCCTGTTTTTGTTCCAGCGTTAAACTATTCCACTTGTCTGTTTCAAAACTGAATCCTTCTCCTGTTTTTCCTATGTTTTCGCTTGCTTTTATACTTACGTTGTTTCCGCTTATTGTCGCTTCTTTATTATCATCCGTTTCATTTAACTTTATCGCGTATATCAATTGTTCCAATGTCCATCCGTGTTCAAATAATCCCAATTCCGTCCATTTTGCTATTTGTTCGTCTAACATTTCCTCAAGCATTTCTTTCTTTTCGCTTTTATCCAATATGCTACCGTCTCTTGTTTCCAATATCACGTCGCCCGTTATCGATTCGATTTTGTATACCCCTAAATCACCGCTGTTTTTTACCAGATTTATATCGCCGTATGCATTTACTTTTATCAGCTCCGTATCTATTTCCAACCCTTCACCGTTTGCTCCTTCTATATCGCCTAATTTCGATGTCAGTTCTATGCTCTTTCCTTTTATCTTTGCATTTTCATCTATCCCTATTATGCTTTTATCCGACGTTAATATTACTTTTCCGTTTCCGCCGTTTATTATATCTCCTACATACGTATTATCCGTATTTTGCGTATTCTTTGCATATATGTTTATATCGCCTGCTGTCGTATTATATGCGTTTAACACGCCTCCGAACAAATTAACGTTTACCACATTTGTATTTCCTATCCCGTTTACCGCATTTATATTTACATTATTTCCTGCTATCTTTCCCACTCCTAAACTGTCTATGCTTTGCCGGCTTGTTACATACGCGTCAGCGCTTCCAGCATTTATTGTCCCTTTCAAATTTATATCTGATTTTGAACTTACTATCAAATCTTGCGCCGTACCGTATCCTATAAATCCTATACTTATCGGATTATCCGCTTTTATGCTATTAGTATTAAAATTCTTTATTCCCTGTTCCGTTATTGCATACCTAGTATATTCTTTGTAAAGCCCAAAGAACATCTTTTTTGTTTTCGTCCATGAATCTACAAGGTCGTATTGTCCCGTATAATCCCTCTTATATGCGTACATATATAACGGGTCTGTCGTTAATCCATCGTCTACCCTTTCAATTTCATATAACGGCGTATAATTCAGGCGTTCATAGTTTATTACGCTAAACGTTTTTAGACTGCTTTCACTTAATGTTATTCCCGCAAAACTCGTTGACGACTTCTTATATGTCTTTCTGTCTACCTGCTGCGTTCCGTTTGTCCATACGTATCTCTGCCCTTCTTTCGTGCTGTACAAAGCTTCCTTTCCGCTTAATATTTCTATATTGTTTCCGTTTCCTTCCTCATCCACCGTCTTATTATCTTTTTTTACTATATCCGCACCGTTAAATGTATACAGTGTCTCCAATGCTATTCCGCCTGCTCCGGTTTGCCCTTTATCCATTATATATATGCTTCCTTCTACCCTGTTACTTGTATCTATATTCTTTATATTTATTTTGTACTCCGAATCATTTACTATATTTGCCCTTGCATATCCATCTAATGCTACTAGTTGCCCTTGGCCGCTTGTCGACGTGTTTAATATATGTCCGTAAAGTTCCAGCTTTCCTCCTTCGGCATATATATTCTGCAGTTCTATTTCTCCGGTTTTTACATTATAATATGCCGTCGCGTTTCCGTGTTCCTCCGCCAACTTAAACGACGGGCTAAACGATTTTACATTATCATGCATCTCATTATAATATGCCAGAGCTTCCGCTATTGTTCCTGTCTTTGGTTTTCCGGTTGCCGCGTCTAACACTTTAACGTCTATTATTACTTTTATATTATTGTCCGTTATATTCAAATTCCAATCCGCTACTCCGGCTTGCACAAGTCCGTTTATGTCCAGATATTCTCCGCTTATATATACATTATTTCCTATTATTTCCGATTTTTTTAATTCAGGCACCGGCGTATTACTGCTTTCATCGCCTGTCCACGTCGATAATTCATTATGCTGACCTGCGTACTTTTCGGCATTGGATTGCGCTATTACTTTCCAGTCATTGCTCGGAGCTCCTCCGCTATGATACACATATGCTCCGCCGTTTTTGCCTTTTACGCCTATAAAGTTTTGTACAATATTTCCTTCCGTTGATATTATTCTTACGCTATCGCCTACCAATCTCCCCATTGTTACTATATTGCCCTGCGCTCCTATTTGTATTAACCCCTTAATGTTTGTTACATCTCCGGTCAGCTCTATCATCGGTTTTATATACGGTTCATCAACAACAAAACTGTAATTTGAATTTATCAGTATGCCCGACAAATTTTGTCCGCTTCCAAGCGTATATTGCGCAAAATTTACCTCAACGCTTGTATCGTTGTTCATTTTTTTTATATCTTCCATGCTGTTCATTTCGGTTTCATTCAACACTATCCGCCCTGCTCCTTCTTTGCTTAATATCTCTATGTCGTTAAATCTTAAATTATACGCGCTGTTATTGTCTATGCTTATCACCGCATTGTCCGACGCGCTTATTTTTCCTTTTCCTCCCAAATTGTTCATGTTGATTTTTATTTCACCCATTCCCGCTCTTATATCGCTAAACGTTATATAATCCATCTCCGCCTCTTTCAGCATTCTTTCACCGCTTCCTATATCTATTTCCATTAAATCAAGTTTCAACAGTTCTTCTTCTACACGCGTTATCTGATTCCTTATATAACTTTCGCTGTCCGAACCGGAATATTGTATAAGCAGTTCATATAACAGCTCCCTCTGTTCCAATAAATTACTTTCCATATCTTCCCTTGTTACTTCATAACTTATATCCGCGTGATCTACTTCTTCCCCGCCGTTTTTGTATATGTCTATTTTTAGATTTCTGTTTTCACCGTCTATATAATCGCCTAATATGTTTATTTTTATCTCGCTGTTTACCCCCGCTATTACTTCCCCGTCTATTTGCGCATACGAGTTTCTTTTTACTTCAAAATATTCATTACTGCTCCTCGTAAGCGTGGCTGAAATAGGAACTGTTACATTCATAATACCCGCGCCAATGCATGCTCCTGCATTGTACGAATCTATTATTATAGACCCTACACTTTTTAACGAACCGCCTTCTTTTACATTAAACACATCGTTTATATTTATCCTGCTCTTTGCCGCAGAATCTGCCGTCCATGGCAGTATTTGCGATAAATATAAATCTGTTGTAGCCCTAGAATTAAATATGCTCGCTTCACCTTCCGTCCTTGACATATACATTCTTGCTTCACCATTGCTGAACAATTCCGCTCCTCCGTTTATGTTTATCGTATTATTTATATTATTCTCGCTTTCGCTTATTCCCGCTATGTATGATCCCAAACCGACTGCATTTATATCCGTAATGCTTTTAGTCTCTGCGCTTACTCTTGCGCTTACTTCTAGATCGTCGGCTGCCGCCGCTTTTCCGTTAAAATTTATCTCTTGCGTAGAATTATTGTATATCTTGCTTTCTATTTTAGAAGCTGATCCGCCGGATACGCTTTCAAACTTTGCCTTATCATAAGCCGATACGTTTCCAACTGCGTTTACTTCAAATAAGCTTTGTTTATTTTCGTCTTTATATGTCTTTAAATATGTGTCTTTCCCAAAATTGATTTTTGTCGTATTATTTACGGTTGTTATGCTTGATGCTTGATAAAGGTTTAACCCCGAAACAGAAAACGAATCAATATTTTTGCCTATGCTGTCTTTTACGAATTTATTTAATGCGTTTATTATTATATTATTTGCGTATATGTTTGTTTTGCCTAATACGTCTATGGTTAAAATGGAATTGGATGTGTTTGTAATTGTTGACCGTGCACTTTCTCCCAAGTTTATGCTGGTAGTTTCAGCACTTCCGTTCAAATCAGATATGGCATTCGCTTCTATTTGGAATGCTCCTGTTGTTATGTTTGATTCTCCAGTTGAACTATCTGAACCGATTATTACTTTGTTTGTCGAATTGTTTGTTGTTATTATTTGAGAACCTCCAACAATAAATCCTCCTCCTGCCCCTGATTCAACCTGAGAGTATAGTTTATCATTCGAATCTGTTTTCAAATTTATAGTATCTCCTGAATGTAAATTTAATTTATCACTTAACTCTGATTTCACATTTAAGTCCGTTGTTGCTTGCAAAGAGGCTAAACCAGCAGCAATTAAACCTCCTTCTAAAGATAATGTCTTTAACTCCTGCTTTGTTTTTGAATCAGCTCCTACGACAATATCATTTTCAGCAAATATTGTGTTTCCTTTACCTATCTTTGCATCTAAATTGCCATGTATTATAGAACTTAGCTTACTTCCATCAAATATAACTGCCCCGATAGAAAACCCTTGCATTTCCGCCTCAACCTCAGTATTTTGTTTTGCCCCAACGGAAACATTTTTAGCCATAACTTTGCCATCTTCATCCAAATAGGAATGATTTCCTAAATTTATCGTTAAATTCGTATCAGCTACTCCTATTGATAAACCGCCGGTCAATTCTACTCCCAAAAATGTACTTTCTCCTTTTGTGTATCCGTCAGTTTTAATGAGCAAATCATTGTTCAATAAAATATTTGAATTTTTGCCTATAAAAGCGTTTATATTGTCCGTAATATCAATATCAAATATGTTAGCTTGCGCTGCTCCTGCTCCGGTAATGCCTGAAATTGATGTTGTTTTTATCACATTATCATTTACCGCTTTTACGGTTAAACTTCCTGCGCCGCTTTCTATTTCTATTGTTTCCGTGTGCGGTATTATCGTCGGTTCCCCATATATTTCATCGCCTGTTTCAGGGTCTGTTCCTATTAGATTATTTATTACTTCATATGTTGTTTGTTCTTTTGTATCAACGCTTCTTATTTTTACATTGTCGCCAACGATTGCTTGCGTTGTTCCTTTTTTAGTTGTTGTCGCAACCGTTGCGCCGGTAGTAAACAAACCTGCCGTTACTCTGTCTATTTCATGTTCTATTCTACTTTTCGCATTTGCCAAAATATTTATCTCATTGGCTCTTAATATCTGCACATTGTTTCTCACTGCGGCATAAGAGTCATTTTTTACGTCTAAAATGCTTACCGCCGCGTTTGCAGCAGCAAAGCCACCCGAAGCTATGAGCGTCCACATTTTTAGTTCATCTACATTGCTATTTGATATCACGTTTATATTATTGTTTGCTTTGAGTATCGCTCCATTGTCAACGTACGTGTTTGCCAGTGTAGTTATATCCACTATGTTTACGCTTGCGCCCACACCCACAAAGCCGCCGCTCATTCCGCCTACGGTATTGTCAAATTTTAATATGTCCTCTGCTTTTACGTTTATATCATTGCCTGCCGTTATCTGCGCGCCCGCGCCTATAAATGCGTTTGTGCCATTGTTTATTGTTGTTGGCCCGTAGAGTTTTTCCGTTGTGATGTCGAGTTTGTTCATATCTGCGATATATTCGCTTGTCAGTCCGTTGCTGCCGGCATTTGCTTCATTGTAATTACCGCTTATCGATATTACCGAATCCAGTTCGTCGCTAAAAAGGTCAATGATTTTTTTAATATTATCGTTTGAATTTATATTGCCGCCTATAGTCATCACGGCTACAGAGCCTTCCACTCCTACAAAACCTCCTGCCCCTGTCGCTACTATGCTTTCAATGTCGCGCTGATTTTGCGCGTTTACGTTTACGTCTCTTCCCGCCGAAGCTTTTACATTATTGTCTATTCCCGCGCTTACATCATTATTAATATTTCCTACGGAAACGGTTGCGCCTACGCCTACAAAACCTCCGCCCGTGCCTATAAGCAGCTCTTCAAACATAAGTTTATTTTTAGCTTCTACGTTTATGTCCTGACCGGTCTCTAAATTCGTATTTGCACCGTCGGCTAATACTAATGCACTTGTTTTTGTATTAATATTCATTACCGATACCGTTGCGCCTAATCCTACAAAAGCGCCGCCCATAGAAAGCATTGAAGATTTTACTTTCTGCGTGCTGTCCGCTAAAACATTCAGCTTGTTTCCGGCATTGACATTTGAATTACTTATCAGCGCATTAGTTTTATTTGTTATTTTGCCGACAAGTACCGCTCCGTCTATGCCGGCATATAAAGCGCCCGCGCCTGAGCCTACTGCCATACCCAAATCATCTCCGCCGAGTATTATTTCGTCTTTTGCTTCTACCGTAGTATCTTTTCCGGATTCAGTTTCGCTGCCGGTGATATACGCATTATTTTTTACGTCGGACTGCACTACCGCAACGCTTCCCGCTATGCTTACGCCGCCCGAACCTGCTCCGGCAACTACTATAACGTCATATTTTTCTTTTGAATTTGTTTTTACTTGTATGTCATTTGACGCTTTTACCGAAGAGTTTATTATACCAGCTTCAACCTCATTATCTATCGTTAAAAAATCCCCTGCAAGGCCTAGCGCAACCGTTCCGGCGCCGTCAAGCGCTCCGCCGTATGATGTTACTTCTATTTTATTGTCTGCAAGTACGGATACGTTTTGATTTTCTCCGGCTTCCGTATTATTTTGATTTATTTCGCTGTTTTGGATTTTTGCTATGGATTCGTTTTCTATTACCGCGCCTGTCAGTCCGCCCGACGCCGCGACCGTTCCCGCTCCTGCCGCCGCGGCATTGTATACGTCTATTTTATCGTCAATGTTTGAGTATACTAATAGACCTGTAAATGCGCCCCCACCCTGCCCTCCCCCTGACAAGGGAGATGGTAACAGCGAATGCTTTCCAAGCGCCGTTACATTTGAACTTAATATTTCCGCTATGGATTTGTTTGATATATAATTTAAACCCACGTCCCCGCTGATGCCTACCGTACTGCCAATGCCGATGGCTCCGCTTATCAACTGTATATAATCGGTGTTTTGCGCAAATACGCCTATGCTTCCGCCCGCATAAACGTCCGAACCATATATACCTGCTTTTGCCGCATTGTCTATATCGTTTATCCCGACGCTGCCCACTATGGCTGCCTTCTTACTGCCGCCCAGCGATGCATCTATAAATTTAATAATGCCGGATGACAATGCGCGTATATCTATATTTTTTATTGAATTTACCGCAGCGTCTTTTATATATGCGTTTATTGTATTTTCTATTTTGTTTACGCCGACTGCCCCTCCAATGTCGACTGTTCCGATTAGCGACAGTTCGGCCGCTATTACGCCTATTTCGGATTCGTCTTCCGCTATAACGGCTATATCTTCAGCCGAAATGTTTCCGCCGGTATTTTTCTTTCCTTCTATATAAGATTCGGTTTTGTTTTCAATCCTGTTTACGACTACGCTTGCGGCAATGTCGACTATAGAGTTTATTGATATGCCTGCCGTAACAGCCAATGTTTCTATTTTTGCAATGTTTTGCGATAACAAATCAATTTTGCCGGATATTTCGGCGTCAGTGTTAAGCAAATATGCGGAAATCGTATTTTTTATTGTATTAACGCCTACGCTCGCCCCTATGGCAACAGATGTTGTGGTCAGCGATAATGCTCCGGCCAATGATTTTATCTCAGATTTTTCTTTTGCGTTTAACAATAATTCCGACGCTTTTATAACGGAGTTTTCCACAAAAGATATTATGCCTTTTTCAGATTCTATTTTATTTACCGTAACAGAACCCGCTATGTTTACACCGCTTTTTGTAGTGGAAATAGGCAGTGATATTGCCACCGCTTGGATAAGCGATGCGCTTAATGAATTTAACGCTATATTACCTGCGTTTTCTATTGTTGAATTTTTTATGTATGTGACTGCGTTTACGTCCGTAAGATTTATGCTTGCGGTTCCAGCTAATGTTAATCCGGAAGAACCTTCACCGCTTTGTAAATTTAATGCTACGGCGCCGGATGCCGACGTTATTTTGCTGTTTTCTTGGGCGCTGATGTTTATATCGCCGCTGTCTTTTATTGTCACGTTTTCAATATATGCCTGCGCGTAGCCGTCTATGTCGTTTATGCTGGCACTGCCGGATATTCCAAGTCCGAACGCTCCCATATTTTCGTCATTGCCGGCGCTTTGGTAACTTCCTTCATTATTTGTATTTCCCGGATCAGTTTTCTTTCCGTTTTTATTGCTTTTTTTGAAGCCTTCAAGCCAGTCTGCCGCTTTGTTTTTTAATCCCTGAATTATTCCAGGATTGTTTGACGGTTTTGTTGATGCCGTACCCGCTATCGAATACGAATGTATAATGCCGTCGTTGACGGCAGAAATATCAATGCTGCCTGCGCGTAAATCGTTTATATTTTTAATATAGGCATTGGTGTTTCGTAATATTTCATTGACTGCTCCGGTAAGACCTACGGATATTTTGTTGGAAATGTCCACCGCGCCTGCAACGTTTACAAATAAACTGTCATTTGCAGCATCCACTTTGAGCTCGCCGCCGGATATTTCCACTTTTCCGCCGTCTATGTAAGCGTCCACATTTGCCGTAGAATCCAGCATATTCAACACGCCTTCCAATGCAAAATCGCCTGCGGACGCGCCTGCTACACCTATCGTAATATCGTGCTGTTTATAATTTGAAATTATGTCGGCTTTGTTTGCGTATACGTTGGAATTTGAAATATGCGCTTTTGTGCTGTCGTCATAAGTAATTTGATTGTATATCCCGCCCAATGCCGCACTTGAACCCAAGTCGCCCAATATGCCGCCGACATTTACCAGCGTCGTATCGGAGTTTGCTTTTACTTCCACTTTTTGGTTTCCGGTCCTGTAAAGAGGGTTTGTATTTTGATTTATTTCGGAATTCGTTATGGACGCTTCCGACGCAAAATCAAAGTATAAAATATTTACGCCGCCGCCCGCTGAAAAACCGCTTTCATCGCCGGAACCGCCTTCACCGCCGTTTCCTGAACCGGAATTTGAGTTTTGCGAAGTGCCTGTTGTTGCCGCTGAACTCCTTACCCAGAAATTTACGAGATTGTCCCTCAACGCGTCTAGCGGACCGCCTTTGAGTTTATCATAAGCTGTCTGCGCAAGCTCCGTTATGCTTTTGCCGTTAAAATCATTAAGCCATTCTTCGCCTGTCATAGGAATAAGATGAAGGGAATTTACGCTTATTGTTCCGCCGGCGTTTAACCTGCTGTTGTTTACAGTTGCTCTTGCATAGTCGTTGTAATGGGAATATATAACGGCGCCCGCAACTTCAAAACTTGCTCCGTGTTTTATTCCGGCTTCTGCGCTGCTTTTGATGTCTGCGTCAATTACTGCCGCGTTTATGTTTATATCGTCTTTTGAGGCGAAAGTAACATTGTCTATATTTACTTCGGCAGTTTTAGTGTGGTCGCCCAAAGCCAATGTGCCGCCTATGGCCACTTTGTTTTCCGGAGTGCTGCTTCCTCCGCCGTTTCTTAACCAATCTATACCGAAATCCAAAGCCCAGTCGAAATCCAGATTTTTCGGATTTAAACTTGCCCAGTCCCAGCCGCTGGGATTAAATCTTCCCCAGTCCATACTTCCCATTTTAAACCAATCCCAGTCTAATCCGCCAAAACCAAAACCTTGAAAATCAAAACCTCCGAACATATCGCCGAAATTGAAATTAAGAAAACCCAAGTCCGGCAGATTGCCTATGATGTCCGGTATCCCAAGACCGCTCAAATCGAAATTCCCAAGACCAATACCGTCGAATATTTTGCCGATATCTATATTAGGTATATTGAAACTGCCGAGATTTAACTGCCCGAGATTTATGCCGCTAAGCAAACCGCTTAAATCCAATGACGGCATACCCGGCAGGCTGAAATCGCCTATACCGATTTTGGACAATATGCCGCCAAAATCAATTTTAGGAAAATCTACAGAGCCCAAACCAAAATCGAAAAATATTTTAGAAAAATCCAAAGACGGCAGTTGCAATCCTCCCAGACCGAAATCAATACCGAAATCAAAATTAAAAATGCTGCCAAAATCCATATTGGGAAGTTCAAATCCCATGAGATTTATCGTCGCTCCCTGCGAACCGCTGTTGTCATCCTGCGTAGGATTTTTATTGTCTTCGTTTCCCGTGCCCGAAGAAGAATTGTTTGCGTTTTCTTTTGAATTTACTGCCGACATTATGTCAGTAGTCTGGGAATTTATTTCACTGTCTTTAATTTCAACTTCATTGTATATGTCCGATTTTGCGTCGGAAACCGCTACTCCCGCATTGGAAGCTTTACCCGTAAGAGCGCTCGCCGATACCGACATTTCCGCATTAGTCAGCGCGGATATTGTTATATTTTTTACCGCGTTTATTACGGAATCCGTAATGGATATAATATTTTCGCTTATAACGGTAGAGATTGCTGCCGCAGCCCCGCCGTCAAAAGAAAGTATCGTCATCATACCTGACAAAGATTCCAGCGCGTATTTTATGTTTAAAGTTGATTTTATATTGATGTCATTTCCGGAATTTATTGCGGTATTCCGTACATCAATAATAGCTGTGGGAGTATTCTCAACAATCGCGACGGCAACACCTGCCCCGTCCGCAATAATTTTTGAATCCAAATTAAGCAGAGAAACAATATTTAGGTCTTTACCGGACGTTAAAGTTATTTGCTGTGCGTTTTTATCGCCTATGTTAATGCCCGCATTATTGTCGTCGGTAATGTAGGCAACCGCGCCGGCAATGCCGAATTTTTTGTTTGCCGTATCGTTGTTTCGCACGATATTTCCGGATTTTGCCATTGATTTTGTTTCGTTTTTATCGGTCAATTCGGACAAAATATTTATATCGCCGCTGCGGGCAATTATATCGTCCGATATATTTACCGTATTGTTTGAAATAGAATCATTGTAAACCAATCCCAGCCCGAGATTTGCGTCATTTCCGGGAAGCGCTTCTACGCTTGCCATTATGTTCTTGTTTGTTGCGGCTTTGACAGTCACATCGTTTTGCGAATCCAATTTAGCGTTTACGTTTACGCTATTGTCAGTATGAACGTTCGAAATTGCCGCGCCGGCAGCCGATTCAAACGAAGATATGGACATTGAGCCCGTCTTTGTTTCGGTTTTTGCAGCCACGTTTGCGTTTGCAGAAATATTTATCGCGTCAGACGCGCCCGCGCCGGTCGCGGTGACGGGCGAATTTATTGTAACGTTTGAAGATGTGTGATTGTCGTTTACGGAAACCGCCAAACCGTCGGATTTCGTGTATGCGTTTTCCGATTTTTTGTTGATGTCGGAAATAAGATTTACGCTTTTTCCGGAAATATCGCCGGAAACTGTAAGAGCGGAATTATCATAGCTTGCGTTTTGCGCGACCGCGATCCCTGTAGACAAATTTCCACCAGACGATTTTTCATAATCCTGCTGAGCCTTTTGCTGCGCTTCTTTTTTTGAGGCGGCATCCGTTTTTGCCGAATTAAAATCAGTTTCGATTTTACCGCATACGGACTGCCATGCCGCTGCAATATCAGGGAAAGCGCCGCTTTGATCTTCTTCGGAAAGTTTGTCTGCCAAAGCCTGCGCTATTGCTGCGGCTTCCTGCGGGTTTTCCGCAACTGTCAGCGCTATGTCGTAAATAAGCGCGGGTATATCGCTGCCGTCTCCGTTTTTATTAAAAGCTTCGGAAACGTCCTGCGTGACTTTAAATAATTTTTCGTTTTCTTTAACTTTTTTGTCGGCTTCCGTAAGGGCTGAATTTGCCGCTTCTAAAATTACGCGTTTATCCCAGTTTCCTCCGTTTTCAGACGCCTGTGCGGTATTTTTTTCCGCAGTGATCGACGAGTTTACCGATACGTTCCCTCCTGCATTGATTTCCCCTTCGATCAAAACGTCGTTGTCTGTTTTTATGTCATTGTAGGCGTATATAAGCCCAAGCGAAAGCTTTTCTCCCGAACCGGCCAGACCGATCTCCGCAGACGATATCAAATCTTTTACGGTGGAAGCCGTTATGTTTACGTCTTTGCCGGCGTTTATGACGGCGTCTTTGCCGATATTTACGGACGTTTTATTGTCTAAAAGCAGTATTGCCGCGCTGACGCCGAGATTTTTGGAATCATTATCCCGTTTCAAAACGGAATGCGCGGTAATATTGTCCGTTTCTTTTGTGCGCGCCGCAATATCGATATTGTCTCCGGCATTTAAAACCGCATTTTCAATATTGACTTTTACCGATGTGCCGGAGTCTTTGACCGCGGCCGACATCAATGAACTTTTTGCCAAAATATATTCTGCGGAATTTATATCTGCGGAAATGTTTACGTTTTTGCCCGCTGTCAAAGAATTTGAAGCATTATTTTTATCGCCTATAAATATGCCGCTGTTTTCATCGACGCTATTATTGCTATAGGCGATATTTATATTGAGCGCGGATTCTTCGTTTTCATTATATTCTGCCGCTTTTTTATTGATATTTTTAGACGTGTCCATAGATACGGCGGTATTTATATCCCCGTTTTGTGCGGTAATATCGCCGTGAGCGTTTATACTATTATTCGTTTTCGTAATGTCATAAATTGCCGAAACGCCGAAATTGGTATTATTTTGATCTTTCGTTCTAAGCGACTGCAAAAAATAGTCAAGATTTTGACCTGTTTCGGATTTAAGATTCACGTTTTGTCCGGCATTTAAAACGGAATTTTTGCCGATGTTTACTAACGAATTATTTTTCGTATCCGTAAACGCTCCTATCGCGCTTATCGTAAAATTTCCGAGCTCAGTTGTCTTTGCGACGGCGTTTATATCCGTGCCGCTTAAAGCTTTTGAAAAAATATTGATATCGTTTCCTGCATTTATCAAAGCGTTTTCACCGATGTTTACCGATGCTGAATTATTGTTGTTGTCTGAAACGAAAGACATTTGCAATGCTCCGGACGCGTTTTTCACATCGTCCGAACCCAGTATAAAATTGTTTTTTGACTGTTTTATTTCGGAATTGACGCTGACCGAACCGGTCTGTGAAATTATGCTGCCGTTTGCGGTTACCTCATTGTTGACCGTTGAATCATTATATATTATACCCACGCCGAGATTGCCGTTTTCGTTTTCCGGGCCTGAAATTTTGACATCAAGCTTTTTATCGGTTATGGCATCGATCGAAATATTGTCTTCGGAATTTATGACGGCGTCGTTTTCTATTTTTATCCGCGTCGCATTGTCTATGGCGGACATTACGACGCCAAGAGTCCCGTTATTTTCGCCAAGGTCGTATCCTTCGGTCGTTTTTACCCGCAAATCCGAAACAACGGTCGATAATGCCTCTATCTTCGTTTCGCCGGAGCTTTCAAGAGCCGCTCCGTTTTTAATATTTATTTCCGACGCGGAAGTATTAAATCCGACCGCTGCCGCAACGGCGTCAACTTCAATGTCGATATTTGTTTTGGAGTAAACGTCAGTTTTGATATTTAACGTTTCATCCGCTTTAATATCGCTTCCGTCCCCGATTGTTATTTTTGCGTTTACGTCGGATTTTGCATATGCCCCGCTTATTTTTTCGGTAACGTATTCGTTCAAAAGCGCGATAAAAGTGTTGACGTTAAGCGCTTCCGTAACAGTCTCTTCTATGCCGTTCAAGTCGATTATGGAACTCAGATCCATATCGTCAAAATTAAAACCGGAATCTATCAAATCTTTAATGATCTCTCCGAAATCGTCCGCGTTAACGCTGTTTTTGACTTTGTTTTTGATTTCTTCGTAAAGCGTGCTCCAATCGACTTTCACGTCTTCATAAGAATAATCGTTTTTCGCCGAAGCTTCTATGCTGACATTATTTCCCTCTATTGCTGCATTTTCTATATTTATTTCCGCTTTTGCCTCAGCTATAAGTTTTGTGGCATTATCATGAGCTGAAATTTGAATGTCGCCGGCTTTATCAAAACCATTGTCTTCGTCTTTAGCCGACTTTACGGAAGCGCCGTCTTTAATATCTATTTTTTTACCGGTAATTAATATTCTGCCGCCTATCTCTTGTATTTCTGTCGGCGGAGCTGCATCCATATTAACCAAGTATGACGGATCAACGGCCTTTAGCGTATTAATTTGAGCGTCTTGTCCTGAAACCTCAATATTGTCCGCGTAAATATCCGCTCCGTAGTAAGCATTTACTTTCCCTTTAATCGATATTGTTCCGCTTGGATTTATAGGCATATCGCCGGCAAGTATCGCATTGGCGGCTAACGAATTTACATTATTTGAGCCGTCTATCACCGAATCCATAAAAGCCTGCGAAGGAACGGCAAGGGTTAAACTTCCGACATTTACAATGCCAGAAGCTCCTATAATTATCCCGTTCGGATTTAAAAAGAAAACGTTTCCGCCTATTTTACCGTTCCTGAGCGCGTTTACTATACCGTTAATTTGGCTTGCAGCGCTGTCGTTTATGAGATTTACAAGATTATTCATCCCGTCCATAATAAGGTTGACGGTCTTTCCCGCGTCAACGTTAAACTTACTAAACGAGTTAAATCCTGTATTGCCGGATTGAAGCGTAGTCGTAACTTGCTGAGTATTAGCGTCAACATTTGTTACGGCAGTAAACGATTTATCCGACACAACCTGCGCAAAACCCGTCTGCGAACACAAAAATGCCGCCGCAACTACCCAAGAAATAATTTTTTTCATTTGGAAACCCCTTTTAACTGCAGGTAATAGGTAAAAAGTAAAAGGTAAAAGGTTAACGCCAACAGCATTCATTCTTGCTTGTCGTTTTTTACCTTTTACCTCTTACCTTTTATTTGTCTTTTCCCTGTCGTTCTAAATTTTTGCCGACACTATAAACAATATCCTGTTCGGATCTATATCGTAATATTTGTGTCCGCCCAGAGGGAATGCCCATGTTACGCCGGCGTCGAAATGTTTGAACATTCCGAATTTCAGGCCGACGCCTATACTGTAAATTGAATTTTCGTAATCGTCTGGGAGATTGGCGGTTGAGGCAGGCCAAACGTAGCCGTAATCGCCGAATAAAAACAGCCTTGTATAATCCAGATATTTCCATTTGATGAAATTTACATTGTATTGGAATTCGGCATTTGCGTTTATGCCGTCTTTGCCCATAAGCATTCCTTCGCTGTAGCCTCTTACGCTGTTTGAGCCGCCTATGCTGAACTGATCCGAAGAAGGAACGGTTTCAAAAGCCGCCTGGCCTTTTACTTTTAAGTTAAAGCCGAAATATTTTAAAAGTGCCGCGTAAAATTCGCCGTAATAAGATATTTTTTCAAAATTTGTTTCGCCTTCTATAAGTTTCAGTCCTTGAGAATACGTGATAGAATTATAAACGTATCCGAATTTCGTCATCAAAGTATTGTCCGCGTTTAAAGACAAAACGTCGCTTTTTGTATTTTGCGTCTGATAACCGGATATATAGCTTTCGCCTTTTTTGGTAAGAGCGTTGAACATAGCATTGCTTATTGTGTTTTCCCGTATGTAAAAAGGTTTTTTCACATATATATAAGCGCTGTAATAGTCGCCTTTAACTTCAAGCGTTTTCAAAGGCCCGTTTATTATTTCAGTATCGGAATAATCAAATCCTGCGCCTACTCTTGTCCCAAAAAGAGGTTCGGGTATTTCATAAGAAGCAAAATATGCCGACGAACCCTCGCTAAAAACTCCGCCCAAATTGAAAATGTCGCGGTAACCCGTTATGCTTCTTATTGAGCCGAAAACTCCGCCCCTGTACTCGCCGGTTTCTTTCTGTCCGGCATTATCTCCGAAAACATTCAATGAATATCTGTTAGGTTCATCTATAACCAAATCCACATCGCTTGTCCCGAAAACTTTGCCCGGAGCAAGAACCACTCTTGCTTTCGCGTCATTTTCAGCGTTAAATTTCATTATCTGCTTGTTTGTTTCTATGGCGTTTAAATTGTCTATTTTGTCAAATTTTACGTATCTTCTTATATAACTTTCCGCCGTAGTTTTGTTGCCGGTCACGTTTACTTTGTCGACTATGCCTTCGACAAGATTTATAAATAAAACTCCGCCGGTAATATCCTGCTCGGAAAGAAAGGCCTGCGAAGAAATATAGCCTTTAAGCATATACTCGTTGTTTATCGCGGTGACTATGGAATATATGTCGTTTATGCTTATATGTTCGTTTTCATACTTTTTCTTTATTTCGTCAAAAAAACTTTGCGGCAAAATGTCGCTTTGGGAAAATTTTATTTCGCTCAGCATTATAAATTTTTCGTCATTTTTAGATTTGGCTTTAGTTTCCTCAGTAACCCCTATTTTTTCGATTTCTTTGTTAAACTCCTCGCGTTTTTGCTCTTCCTCGCGCCTGCTTTCCTGATATTCCTCTTCAAGCGCAGAGCTTCTTTGTTCGGCAGCAATATCCGACTGAAGCCTTTCCGAAGGCCTTGTCTGCGCGTACGCAAGCCCGACGGACGAAATAATAACCGACAATACTGTAAATAATCTGATAAAACGTGTCATTTTAGCTCCCATTTTTAACAACAATTACAAATTACGAATTACGAATCAACTGCAAAAACAAAAGCACAATTACAAATGCGATACGAAGCCGTTAATTCCCCTCCGGAGGGTGCCCAGCAGAGCAGGGTGATTGCCTTTGATTCGTAATTCGTCATTCGTAATTCGTAATTGCCGTTTCGTTATTCGTTTGTTCGGCTTTTCTTTGCTGCACTACCTTCAAAGCGGCTATTGTGGCTTTGCTTGCCTCGGCGTTTATCACAACCGCTTCTTCTATTTTTGAAGTAAGCAAAAGCTCGACTCTTCTGTTTTTTGCAAAAGCCTCGGGCGTTTCGGCGTCTTCAACCGGCAAGTCGTCTCCGAAATAATCGGTATAAATGTTTCTTTCAGCTATGCCTAAATTTATGAGATAATCTTTAACGGCATTAACGCGTTTTTCGCTTAGAACCACATTATCTTCTTTATTACCGGTTTTATCGGCAAATCCCGTAAGATATGCTTCGGTGTCTGAAACAGCCAAAAGTTTGGCCGTTCTCATTATCGAATCTTTAGAGGTAAGGCTGAGTTCATCCGAATTTACGTCAAAATAAACGATAATTTTGTACCCTTGTTCTTTTACAATGTCTCTGATTGAAACTTTTTCGGGCGGGGTAGGTTTTGGTTTGAACAGTGAACAACCGCTTGCGGCAAAGAAAAGCAAAAAAAGAATAAAAACTTGTAAATAACGCATAAAACTCCTTTTAACGGCAGTGAGTAGGGAGCAGTATTATAACATCCCCTTAATAACTATAAATCTAAAAATTCAAAGTTTCAAATTCGGTACAGCCGAAATACAATAAATACCAACCGATGGAGTTTATCCTCGAGTGTTTAACAGCGGCAGGAAAACAAAAAAACCGTCATCTAAAATTCAGACAACAGTTTTACTTTTCCTCAAAAAATGCTTCTGCAAAATGTATATATACTGTGCTATGCGTTTGCATTTTTGCCTCAAACCTTAATTGTAACTGCATATTTTATATCAATTCGGCTTCTAGAATATTACAAATTCCGGATTGTATTGTCAAATTATGCTAACAATATGTTAATAAATATATAAGCAGATTGACTTAAGGCTGTCTCTTCCCCGCCCCTTGCGTGGACTTGCAAAGCAAGATGGTGAGGAACTGCCGTTATTAAGCGACAACGTTAAGTTAGAAACTTTTTGTTTTAAAAATTTTGATTATGCCAAGACAATACGAAAAGAAACAGAAATCACAATTGGGTTTCTCTAAAAACCTATCTAAAGTAGTGTCATTCCCGTGAAAACGGGAATCCATTTTTGTCGTTATCGTCGGACACATTTAAAAGCAGCATGGATACCCGTTTTCACGGGTATGACAAAATTGGGT
>WRNH01000024.1 GCA_009776745.1 Endomicrobiia bacterium
GTTCATATCGGTTCTTGACGCGCTGACCATAGCGCCTCTGCTCTCGGCTTACATTATTCCCTCGCATAAAGAACAAAGTAAAAAGAAGCTTAATCCGGTTGTCGCAAAAGTCAGCGGACTGTTCAGGCTTTTGACCGTCGTATGGTTTGATAAGGTATTTGAGATCATACTCAAAATATACGGGAAGGCGATAACTTTTATAGTAAAAAATAAAAAGAAAATTCTTTTTCTTACCGTTTTGGTTTTTGCGTCTTCTCTTCTTCTGATTAAAAAAATCCCGACGAATTTTATGCCTGTTTCCGAAGCCGGAGAATTCAGAATAGCCGTTGAAACCGCTCCGGACGCTTCTCTTGCAAGAACAAACGATACGTGTATACTGATAGAAGATATGATAATGGCAATGGATGAAGTCGAGTTTGCCGTTGTGGCTATCGGCAACAATAACAAAGAACTTAATGTTGCCGATATTTACGTAAGGCTTGTCGATTATAAAAAAAGAACAAAAACGACCGAAGAAGTTAAAGATGCGATAAGGGCTAAATTTGACGGAATGTTTGATAAATCCGTAATTATTTCTTTGAATGAAGCGGGAAGCGGTATGGTCGGCAATCAGAAACCTTTATTGCTGATGCTTTTCGGCAGAGACACAAAACAGCTTTCAACTCTTGCGGACCGGCTTATGGCCGAGTTTAAAAAAGTTCCGGGAATTGTGGATTTGACTACAAATTTTCGTTCCGGAAAACCCGAATACCAGATCGATATTAATCCGGTAAAAGCAAAACAATTCGGCGTAAATTCCGTTATGGCAGGTGCTGAACTCAGGGCTATGGTGGAGGGAAATCTGCCTGCGGTATTCAGGGCAAACGGTCTTGAATATGACGTGAGGGTCAGATTCCAGGAAGGACAGAGAGAAATAATGGATTCCTTCAATAATCTATATGTTTTCAATATGAATAATAAACGTCTTAAACTTTCAAGAGTAGCGGATCTCAAGCTGGCCGAAGGTCCTACGAAAATATACAGAAGGGACAGGATAAGATACATAGAAATTTCAGGAAATTTAAGTAAAGGATATACGCTGGGCCCTATACAAAAAGAGCTTGAAAAAATAATGGACGAACATAAAAACAATCCCGAAAATAAAGATCTTTGGAAAGGCGTAACAAGGCAGTATTCCGGAAATATCGAAGAAATGCAGACTTTAAGAGATAATATTATTATGGCGGCGATGCTTTCGGTCATTTTCATTTTTATGGTTTTGGCAAGTTTGTATGAGTCGATAATAACGCCTTTTACGATTATGGTCGCGCTTCCGCTTGCGGTGGTGGGCGGGCTGATCGCTTTGTTTTTAACGAAAGGGTCAATTGACATGTTTACGATGATAGGTTTTATAATGCTGTTGGGGATCGTGGCTAAAAATTCGATTATTCTTGTCGATTATATACAACAGCTTATGCGCCGCGGCAGATGCGTTGAAGACGCGATCGTCGAGGCAGGCAAAGTAAGGCTGCGCCCGATCCTTATGACTTCTTTAGCTTTGGCCGCAGGAATGCTTCCGACGGCGCTGGCTTTAAGCGAAGTTGGAAAATTCAGGCAGAGCATGGGCATAGTTATTATAGGCGGGATTATAAGTTCCACGTGTCTGACGCTTCTTGTAATTCCGGCAATTTTTGAGTACATGGAATCTTTCAGAGTCTGGTCAAGAAAAAAACTCGGAAGGCCGGCAAAAAGAAAAATCGACACCGAATTTGATAAGGAAGCAAAAGTCACAAAGTGCTGATTTAGAGGGGCAAGCAGGGCATGCGCGGTAACGGCCGCTGGGCAAAGCGCGGTTATACCTCACGCATTAAGCAAGGTATTTACACAATAGTTCAAGCAGTCTGGCTATCTCTACCGGTTTTGTTATATGCGCGTTCATTCCGTTCGCCAAAGCTTTATCCATGTCTTCTTTGAAAGCATTAGCCGTAAGAGCTATTATAGGCACTGTTTTTGAGTCGGCACGGTCCAATCTCCTGATTGCCGCGCTTGCTTCATATCCGTCCATGTTCGGCATCTGAATATCCATAAGTATAATATCATACGTATCTTCGGGCGAATCTTTAAATTTATTTAAAGCCGCTGTTCCGTCTTCCGCTTCGTCTACTATCACTTCAGTGGTCTGCAGCATGGCTTTTACTATCATTCTGTTGATTTCAATGTCATCAACAAGTAAAATTTTCTTTCCGGCAAATTTTCCGGCAAGATTGGAAATGTTTTGCTGTTCGCGCGGATCTTCATCCGCATTTTTAAACCATATTGAGAAAGAAAAATCGCATCCTTTTCCGGATCCGCTTTTGACGTTTATATCTCCGCCGAAAAGACGTACAATGCTGCGGCTTATGGATAGACCGAGTCCGGTTCCGCCGTATTTTTTTGTAATTGTTATTCCGCCCTGTTCAAAAGGATTGAAAATATTAGCCAGAAGATCTTCTCCTATTCCGATCCCGTTGTCTCGTATTGAAAATGATATGAGGGTTTTATCGGATTCACATTCTTTTTTTCTTACTTCAAATTCAATTTTTCCCAGTTCATGAGTAAATTTTACGGCGTTTCCGAGAAGATTAATCAAGACCTGCCTCAGGCGGAGAGGGTCGCTTAAAAATGACGAATGCGTAAATTCGTCGGTTAAAACGGAAAAAGCGATATTTTTTTCGTCGCATCGCGGTTTTATTATTCCGGCAACCGTATTTAAAAGCTTATTAATATCCATCGCTTCTTCCGCAAGCTCTATCTTTCCCGCTTCTATTTTTGAAATATCCAGTATGTCGTTTAAAAGGCTCAGCAAATGCTGCGATGAAGATTCAATTTGGTTCATTCGGAATTTAATTTCGTTTATTTCGGATTTATTAGAACTGACGCAGTCTAATTTATTCTGCACTATGTTTGTCAGACCTATTATAGCGTTCATCGGCGTGCGTATTTCATGGCTCATCCTTGCAAGGAATTCTCCCTTATGTTCGTTTGCCGTATTGGCGTCATTTACCGCTTTTTCAAGATTTATCTTTGTTTTTCGCAGTTCTTTTTCTATAGCTACTCTGGCCGTAACGTTTCTTGCAAACCCGAATAATCCGATAAGCGTTTCGTTTAATACGTCGTATACGGGCGTACGCACGCAGTCAAGAATTTCTTCGTGTCCGTCCGCAAACAATATTTTTTCTTCCGTGTAAAGAGGGAATTTTGCCTGGATCATGCGGATATCGTTTTTAATAAAGTTTTGAGCAGTTTCTTTGGGAAACATTTCCAGGGCGGTATGACCGGTAAATTCTTCAGGCTTTTTTCCGGTTATCGACGTAAAGCGCGGATTAACGGCCAGATATCTGCCTTTCGTGTCTTGATACCATATGAGATCCGGAGAAGACGAGAAAACTTTGTCAAGCATAGTCTTCTGTTCTTCTATTTTATTTTTTTCGAGCAGCATTTCGGTCACATCGTATGTAATAATATGGTAGCCTATCTTTTTCCCGTTTTTGTCCAAAAAGCAGTTTGCGGTTCCCCGTATATAGCGGCCTTTGTTTTTAATATAGTAAATTTCGGCTTCATGTCCTTCTTTCAAGGCTTTTATCGGGCAGTATTTAGAATTTGCAGGATATATATATATGCTCTTTTCCGAATACGGTTTTCCGATTACTTCCAAAAGTGTTTTATTTATGAATTTAAGAGCGGCTTCATTCATGTATATTATTTTTAAATCCATGTCGGTAATGGTCAGCGGATTTTTTACGCTGTCAATTATGCTGTCTGCCATATCGTCGAAAGAATCCGCCAATGTCCCAAACTCGTCTTTAAGCGATTTATTAAAACGGAACTGGCGTTCTCCTTTTCTGAAACGCAGTATGCCGTTAATAAGATTTTTGATATTTCCGGTAATAATGAGCGCTATCCAGATTGCAATAAGCACTACGACAACAATTAAAATGCCGGTGATTATTATAAGATGCCACAAAATATGTTTAAGGTTTTTGTTTATCGTGCCTTCAAGTTTTTTCTCGGTTTCGCTTGCCGGACGCGTAAAATCTTCAAGAAGCGCGCCTATTGCCACAAAGCCAAATCCGCGTTTTGAATATCCGTTATCTGCCGAAGGGGCATATTTTCCCGTGTAATAAGGTATCGCTGCCGCGGTAGTAAGTTTGTTCAATCCGCTCCATAGTATGTAAAAAGAGCCTGAACCGCCGTCTTTTGTTAAATCCATCCAGCCCGTGCATTGAGGAGCATTATTTAGGTATCTTCCGTCAAGTCCGACAAGTCCTGCTTTTGTAAGATCGGGAGCGGGTTTTTTTGTTCTTGATTGTTTGTCAAACGCTGGGATCTCTGCCGTGAATTCATGCCATTTCTTTTTGCCAGATGCTTTCCATGCTTCGTAGATCGAAGATTCAAGCCACGGTATTTGCGGGTCTCCGGTTTGGGGATCAAAGCCTGCTATCGAATGATGTCTGGGATGGCATATGCTTCTGCAGTTGTAATCCCATATAAAAGCATAGTTTCCGTCGTTTGCGTTCGGGAGTTCGGTGTAACGTTCATTCATAGGCGTGATATGGTCGACAAATTCCATAAGATGATCATGATTCAATGCAACGGTTACATAGCCGGATATTTTTCCGTTTTTGCCGGTTACCGGAGCAGCCCATCTTATTATGCCTTCAAAACGTTTGCCGTTGGGGTTTTCCTTTCCCGCGTAAGCCTGGGCGTAAGGGTCATAAATTATTTCATATCCGAGGCTTTCTGCGGCCTGTTTTACGTTTTCCGGAGCGTACATTCCTATATAATTTGTTCCTACATAGACGCCTATAACGTCCGAAACGTATATGCTGCCCGATTTAAGATTTTTCAGCTCTTCAAAATAATTTTCGGCTTTTACATAAGTATTTTCCTTTTTAGCAATGTCGCGTTTTTGAGGATTTACCGGATAGTTGATTTTTGGAGAATCCTCCGCCGTTATTTTTATAAGTTCTTTTCCTGCCGTATCTATAAAAGTGATTTCGTCGTAAAGAGGAATGGATCTATATTCAAAATTGTCAGGCTTGCGGTAATTAAAACCGTCCATGTTATTATTTTCATTGTTTGAAGACTGCATATCCGCATATACGATTGCGTCATTAGTTTTTTTTATCCAATGCGATTTGTCCGAAGACAGTTCCCAATCGCGTTGAACTGTGACGAAACCGCGTTTCCCTTCAATAAATTTACGATATTCTGTTTCGGAAGGAGTTATTTCGGCAAGATATAAAATATCATTGTCGCGTTCGTAAAGGAATTTTGCCACGTTTTTTGCGGCGTCGGTTGTCATGCGCTCTATGTTTTCGGTGGCGCTGCGGTTAAGGGCGGCAGCGGAATCGCTTACGGCTATGCCTCTTAATGATACTCCCAAAATATTGATCTGGTTCCACGCGATGACCGTCAGCAATATGAGCGGTATAATTTTTACGGCGATAAAAATAATGATAAGCTTGGTCTGCAATCCAAGCCCAAGCTTATAAAAAAGATTGTCTATGATATCATTTAAAAGTTTTCTGATTTTGTTCATTTTTTAATAAAAACTCAAATAATACATAAATATTTTGTCTGTGAATTATAGTTTAATCGTTCAATAAATCAATAATTTTTTTCTGCGCTAGCTTGTTGATCTTTTAATGTTTAGAATTTTAATAATCGGCGAATCTTTTAAGTTTGCCGTATTTCAACTCCGTTTCCGTGCGCGGCGGCGCTATGTAAATTTTGATTTATTATAACATTTTTTGAGTGTAAATGTTTGTGAAGCCGGATAAATTTCATAAGAAAGTCGAATAAAAATGTGGTACAATAAAACGAAATATTTGAATAGAAGGTATTAAAAAAGAATGAGAATATTATCGGTATTGATTATCAGCCTACTATGTTGTTTGTTGAGTTCCTGCACAATAATCGGATAAAATATGACTTTTATTGAACTTTTTATTCTTGCCGTCGCGCTTTCCATGGATGCTTTTGCCGTAGCTGTCTGCCTAGGTTTAACTATGGCTAAAGCCACTGTGAAAAAAGCATTGATTGCAGGGCTGTATTTCGGCGTATTTCAGGCTGTTATGCCGATAATCGGATATGCATTTGCAGCGCAATTTGCCGACAAGATTACTTCATATGACCACTGGATAGCGTTTGGGCTGCTGTTTTTTCTGGGCTGCAAAACGGTTGTTGGAAGTTTTAAAAAAGAAGGCGGAAAAAAAATTGATAATAAAGAAGTATCTCTGTCTCTGCCGCAAATGCTGCCGCTTAGCCTTGCTACAAGCATTGACGCTTTGGCCGTAGGCATATCTTTTGCTTTTTTACAGGTCAGTATTATTTCTGCGGTTTCGTTAATAGGAATTGTTACGCTTGTGATATCAATGATCGGCGTAAAAATCGGCAGCGCATTTGGAACAAAATTCAAATCTAAGGCGGAACTTGCCGGAGGCGTCATGCTGATATTGATAGGTTTAAAGATATTGCTTGAACATATGAATATAATATGAGCTAAAAAGCAGGAAAAAGAGACAAAATATGGCGTATTGGCTGGAGTTGGTTCTGATTTTTGGTGCGCTTATCGGTTTCTTTGCGGTAATCGGGCTATAGTATATTATTCAATTGTTGAAGACAAATTTTATTCCATCGTAAGATCGTGGGATGAAGTCAACCCAGCGTTGTTGCAGAGCAAAGATTGCCTGCTGTTTGGCAATCTTTGTATCAGGTAATACCGCAACCGTAAGGTCATCGGAATTTTATTTACACTATGTGACGGAGAGAGAGGGATTCGAACCCCCGGTAGGATTTCTCCTACAGTAGTTTTCAAGACTACCTCCTTAAACCGCTCGGACATCTCTCCATTCACTGCGTTCATTGCGCGATGCCCAGGATGCGGTTCCTGGGCGCTCACAGGCACATTGTGCCCTCGCGCCTGCGGCAGACTCGTGCTTCCCCGATTACAAATTTCGAGGACAGGCTCTTATTCGTCGCACTGCGTATCCGCTTTGCTCCGACCCTGGGTTTTCACCGTCTCAAACCCGTCGCCGGACTTGTCTGCCTTATTCGGCAGACGGCGAACCGCTCGGACATCTCTCCATTCACTGCGTTCATTGCGTGATGTCCAGGATGCGGTTCCTGGGCGCTCACAGGCACATTGTGCCCTCGCGCCTGCGGCAGACTCGTGCTCCTTATTCGTCGCACTGCCGCCCGCTCGGACATCTCTTTGTTTGTTAGAAATTTACGTCATAAAATACGGTTTGAAGATTATACAAATATTTTAAAATCCGTTCAAGTTTTAACGCGATAGAAACACGGCAAATGACCGAAGTACTTAAACTACTCTATAATTATATATTCTCCATTCTCCGCAGTTAAAGCTATTCCACAAAAATTTCCACTCTTCTGTTTTTTGCTCTTCCTTCAATCGTTGTGTTTGTTGCAACCGGAAGAAGCGAAGAGAATCCTATGTAAGACATTTTTTTCGTTGGAATTCCTTCTTCCGCAAAAATGTCAAATACCGCCTTAGCTCTTTCTCTTGACAGCCTTTTATTTACCGCTGCGCTGCCGGTTGAATCGGTATGCCCTTCAATTGTTATTTTTTCAAAATTGAATTTTTTTATTTCCGCCGCCTGGAGCCTGATATTATTTTTTGCCTTTTCCGTAAGCATTGATTTGCCTGTCGCAAAATTTGCCATATTAAGGCTGAAAGATTTAAGTACCGGTTTGCTTCTTCTGAGAGCGGCTTCTTTCTGCTGCTCTTCAACAACCGTCTCGTCCTCCATATTTATTTCTTTGACGGGTTCTTCCTGTTTCTTCGGAGCGTAAAGCAGCGCGAAAGCTGCGTCATATCCATCTTCTTCAAACTGCTCATTTGGCGAATTAAGCAATTCCAAAGCCGGATCGTATTCATCCGAGGTAAGAGGCTTTTCTTCAAATGTTATTACCGCGTCAACTTCCTTTGGTTCAGCAGAATCTTTTGACAAAATATATGATGCCGGATCATAATTGTCTTTTTTCGGTTTTAAAACTTTAGATTTTATTTTATCCGCTGAATGACAGAAATTCCATCTAAGCCCTATATTTCCGTACAAATTCTGAAAATGATCGGCGCCGTAATAACTTCCGTTAACAAAAAATTTAAGTTCTTTTGTTATCCTTATGTCCGTGCCGGCTGTTATGCCGAAAATTATATTTCCCTCAGCCGCTCCCCTGCTTCTGAATATTACATCGGTATCGGTAAAAACGCTTTCAATTTCCGGAGATTCTCCGGACAGAAGATATTTTAATTCTCCGTTTAAGCGCCAGCTAAATATATTGTTGTCATAAACAACTCCGCCTCCGGTTCTTACGGCTGAGCGGATATAAGAATCTCCGGCAGCTTCAAGGTTAAGGCTGCCGGCATCTTTTTCTTTAAATCCGTTATAATGCGAATTTTTCGCTTCAATTCCTATGTACGGCCTTATACTTATATACTCTTCAACGCTGAATTTCATTGCTCCTTCAATATCCATTCCGAATGTCGTTCCGTCAAAGTCCGCTTTTGCTTTTCTGTCAATAAAAGGTATTTTTCTTTTTGTGCTGTAATTATCACGGCTTCCAGAAACCAAAGCCTTTACTTCCCATTCATTTTTTATGAATCCTCCGTAAATTCCGAGTCCGGCGTTTGTTATATCGGCGCTATTTAACCCTTGTTTTATGTCATGCGTAATATATTTTCCGTAAACTCCAAGCATCATGTCATTTTCTTCGCTAAATCTGTCAAAACCTATCATGACTCCGCCTGAAGTATCATTGAAGTCGTTTAAAGAATTTTCGTCTTTGGAAAAAGTTGTCGCTGCTCCTCTCAGCTGCGCCCAAACCCCGTTTTCGGCGTTTGCGTACATACAATGATTTTTTATTCTGTCGTAAATTTCATTATACTCTGCGTCAGCTGACGCGCTTCTTATTACGTTTGCGAGAAAATATCCGGAAGCCTGCGCCAAAGCTTTTTTCTGTTCATTTTCGTCCATTCCCTCGATAAGAGAAATTATCGCGTCCAAATCTCCGGTACTTGACGCTGAAAGAGCATCATACGTTTTTGCCGCCTGCCTCTGATTAAACGAAATTCCTCTAAGCGACGAGAAATCGGTTACGAAATTGTTGCCGAGCAGCGTTAAGGTTATCCAATCTTCAAAAACGTCTCCGTAATTTATTAACGGAGCATAAGCGAATGAAGGAGTTGTAATAGAAACAGATCCGAACGCGCCGTTAATGCTTTCCGGAGAATTGATCAGCATATACGTTTTTTTTCTAAAAGCCGTATCGGTTATATCGGAGGCTATTTCCAATGCGCTTGAGGATCCTAAATTGACGGTTCCCGAAGAAAATATTCTGTCGTTTATTCCGGATTCAAAAAGTTCCATAGCCAAAGTTCCGTCAACGGTCAACGATAAAACTTTTATTGCGTCAGAGGTATTATTCACGGAGTTGAATCTTGAGCCGTTTCCGACTGCAAAATTCCCCGAATCGATCATTCCGCCGTTCATAAGATTGAATGAACTTCCTGCTGTTCCCGAAAGAGTTACGTCAACCGCGCTTAAACTGCCGTAGAGGCTGAATGTTCCGGCTCCCGACAATACAAGGTTTGAATTGTTTCCGCTTCCGGTTATTGAATCGTACATTTCGACCGAGGCTGCGGAATCCGTGTTGAATTCCGCTAAACTGAAATTATCAAGATAGAGAGCATTGGACAAATTTCCGGCTTTATTGTTTCTAAAAATTGTTTTGCTGTTTGTGTTGACCGTGAGTTTTGCCGCTGCGGATGAATTTCCGGAGATATATACTGCTCCGCCGGCAGATCCCGCCGCGTTTCCGTCAAAAATCGCGTCGCTCAAAACGACGTCAGAGTTAAATATCGCTATAGCGCCGCCGGAATTTTCGGATTTATTATTTGTGAATGCGGCGGAGCCGTCAAACCGCAAATAGGATTTTTGAGCGGCATAAATTGCTCCTCCGTTTGAAATCGCAGCGTTTCCGTTAAATTCGGCAGCTTGGGAAAAAGTTATCGTTGAGGCGGAAACGTCTATGGCGCCGCCTTCCGCGTAACTTGAGTTTGAATCAAAGAAAGTTTTTTCGTAGAAATTTATGGTTGACGAGTAGCCCGAAGAAAACGCTCCTCCCGAGAATTTTCCGAAATTTCCGGTAAATGCCGCTGTGCCGGTAAAGACTATATCGGACAGAATCGCGTAAAATCCTCCTCCTATGTCCGAACTGACATTGTTAACGAAATCGGCCGAAGTAAAACTTATTGTTGATCTGTACGCGTAAAAACCCGCTCCGTTATTGTCTATGGTTTTGTTGTTTATAAAAGACGCGTGTCCGTTAAAAGAAACTATTGAATTATAATCGGCATGAAATCCGCCGCCGGTGTATTCCGCAGTGTTGTTGTTGAATTCCGCGTAATCGTTAAAAACGACCGTTGACCTGCTGGAATAAAATCCGCCTCCTTGATCTGCCGCAAAATTCGAATCGAAAATAACCGCGCCTGAAAAAACGAGATAAGAATTATTGTTAGCCGAAACGGCGCCGCCGTCGCCGGCATATCCGCGCGTAAATGCTGTCTGGCCGCTAAATGATGCCGTTGAACCAGTTAGATTTAAAAATGCTCCGCTGCCGGAACCTGAGAAGTTTTGAAAGTTTACATTTGAAAATGCCAAGTTTGAGCCGTTAGACGCCGTAAAACCTCTGTATGAGCCGGAACCGTCAATTAAAGTTCCTAAAAGACTTTGAAAAATTATACTTTTATTTAAAATCGGCGAAATATGTCCTCCCAAAGTTATTGAAGGCGTTGAAAGGTCGATCGTATTTATTACGGGATTGTCTGAGGCGGCGTTTATTGCGCCGTTTAAACTTGTATAGTCGTATGCATCGACGGCAAAAATAATATTTGCAGGCCAAAATATAAATAGGCCGAAAAAAATAAATTTAATAAGTCTTTTCATGCCAAACCCTTTCCGGTATAAACTGTTATATATACATAAATAGTTTATAATAGAAGGAGTGAAAAATCAATAAAAATCATTGAAAAATGGGTATTTTTTAATACATTAAATATTGTCTTTAAACGGTTTTTTTAAATTTTTTTCCGGTTTGATTTGACCAAATGAACTGTTTGTTCAAATAATGCAATTTTTTTTGTCAATAGAATTATGATAGAATAATAACGGCAGAAGAAATGCGCGGATGTATAGAGATATGGAAACAATAAAGACAAAAAGCAGCTGTTGTGCGCGCATAAATATAATAAAAGAGCGTGAAGAGTGAAGCTGCTGTGTTTTCGCTTCGCCGAAACACAGCAATTCCGCACTACACACTATTTTAGAGGAGAATGAAATGAAAAAACAAATTTTAGCCGTTTTGGCATTTTTAATGATTTTCGGCATGTCTGTGTCGGCAAAAGAAAAGTTTGCAAAAGAAATAAAACTTCAGCAGCCGGATTATTCCGGCGGTAAAACCGTTTTGCAGGCCATGAAAGACAGACATTCTTCAAGAGAGTTTGCCGATAGACAGCTTGATAATAAAACTCTTTCGGAACTTCTGTGGGCGGCAGGAGGTATTAACAGGGATGACGGAAGAAGAACGGTCCCTACGGCAATGAACAGCCGGGAGATCGACATATACGCCTTTCTTAAAGACGGCGTCTATCTTTACGCGCCGAAAGACAATAAACTTGTTTTAGTTTTAAGCGGGGATAAAAGAGCGGCGACAGGCAATCAGGAGTTTGCGGCGACGGCAGCTGTGAATCTCGTTTATGTCGCGGATTTGGAAAAAATGAAAGGCGGCGATAATGAACAGAATATGATGATGGCCGCTGTTGACGCCGGACATGTTTCCGAAAACGTTTATCTTTACTGCGCTTCGGCGGATCTTGCGTGCGTAGTCAGGGCGTACATAGACGGGCAGGCTCTTTCTAAACTTTTAAATCTGAAAAAATCCCAAAAAGTAATCGTATCACAGTCTGTCGGGTATAAAAAATAAATGAAATATAAAAACAATGTAACAATATACAATATGTACGAAGGCGTAAAATGTTGTAAAGGCGCTGAAATTTTTGATACCATTGTGAAGGGCAAAGCTTTTAAAATAGAGAAAATAGTTTCAAACGGCGCAGTAAGTCCCGAAGGTTTTTGGTATAAACAGAAACTTGACGAGATTGTTTTTTTGCTTAAAGGCAGGTCAAAGATTTCATTTTATAATGGCGAAATGATAAAATTAAAGTCAGGCGATTATATATTGATCCCGAAAAACGTTAAACACAGAGTTGAATACACAAGTACAAGATCAAAATGCGTGTGGCTGTGCGTTTTTGGGAAATTTTTATAAATTATGAGAATAAAGAGGATTAAAATGAAAAGTATTTATTCAGTCTTTTTTGCGCTTTTTACCGCCGGTTTTTTGGCTGTTAATGTTTATGCAGGCGATGTCTCTTATTACAGAATTTTTCAGGATGAATTGAGCAGCGGCATCAGTGTCAATATAACGCCAAGTGATATTATTAAATCAAGTACGGACACTGCAATTACTACGACTATCAATATTTCGACTTCAGTGTCTATCACGGGTAACGGCCGCATAATTGATATAAACAGCGTAGGAAATATGTTTACAAGCAGCGCTACAGGTATCACTGTTACGGTGAGTTCCGTAAACGTTTTAAGAGGCAATAGTATTCTGACCAATGGCGGAGCCATAAATATGGTTGCCGTAAACACAAGATTAAATGTTGACGGGGTTTCTTCTTTCAACAGTAATCGCTCCGGATTTTACGGCGGCGCTATATATGCCGGAGTTAACTCCAATCTTGTTTTCACGGGAAATACTTCTTTTAGCAATAACTCGGCAGTCCTGGACGGCGGGGCAGTATATCTTTCAGCAGGTTCAAACGCTAATTTTTCGGGAACTGTGCTAACTGCTTCAAGCAATAGTACGGTTTCTAGTAACGGCGGATTTTTATCCGCGGTTTCGGCAGGCACAATAACTTTCGGCACGGCTACATTCACCGGCAATACTGCGACTTCGGTCACAACATTTTTAAGCGGCTACGGCGGAGCAATATATTCATACGGCAATACGAATATGAATTTTACGGGAAACACAAGCTTTATAAATAATTCGGCATATTCTGCAGGAGCCATGTTTATTACAACCGGAACGATAGCAACTTTTTCCGGAACAAATACTTTGTTTCAAGGCAATCAAAGCATGGATGCCGTAGGAGCTTTGCTGGTAAGACACGGCGCCGGAGTTATTTTTCAGGGAGAGAACACAATATTCAAAAATAATTTCATGACAAACAATGCGTTTGGCACGGGGGCGGTCGACATAGCTTATAATGCGTCCGCGGATTTTACCGGAACTAATTTAACGGCTCAGCAAAATAATGCTGGCAACGGCGGCAAGGGCGGCTTTTTATGGTCAGACAGCAGCAGGGTTCTTTTTGGCAATGTTCTGATAGGCGGAGAATATGCAGGAGACGGCAATATTGCCTATTACGGAGGCGGAATATTTACAGGTAATAGAAGTACAATGACTTTTACCGGAAGTAATACAATGTTTAGAAATAATATAGCTTATGCTGACGGCGGAGCAATGTATATAACGACAAA
Organism: Endomicrobiia bacterium; assembly: GCA_009776745.1. Lineage (GTDB taxonomy): Bacteria > Elusimicrobiota > Endomicrobiia > Endomicrobiales > Endomicrobiaceae > Endomicrobium_B. The sequence continues at coordinate 13,656 of WRNH01000024.1, forward strand.
TTCCGTCGTAACTTTTAACGCCGGTTCTTCGACAAATACGGTTTTTCAAAATAATATCGCAATCAACAAGGGCGGCGCGGCATTTGTTACTGCGGTATCCACTCTTTCATTCCAGGGGGCGGGAACGTCTTTTTATGATAACAGCGCAAGTATCGGAGGCGCGATCAGTATTGAAGACGGAGGCACGGTAGAAATAACAAACGGAAATTTTGTAAGAAACGCTGCAAGCTTGGCCGGAGGCGCCGTGTATTTAAACGGATCAAACTCCGCAAGGACTGCCGTTTTCCGTTCATATACTACGGCGGCAGGCGAAGGAAGAACCGTATTTTACGGCAATACCGCAGGCGGAGCAAGAAACGCGTTTTATCTTGATGAATACAGCCGCGCGTACTTTCATACCGACGCAGGAACTTCCGTTGAAATGCTTGACGGTATATCCGGAAGTAACAATATTACGACATATTTTGAAGTTGCGGGAGCGGGCGATTTTAATCTCTACGGCACGTTTGATACTTTGGATCTGCATGTATTAGGCAGATTTAATCTTATGGAAGGTTCTTTAATGGACGCAAATACCGTAAATGTCAATATCGGCGCAAGGTTCAGCATGCAAAATGATATCGCCGACACTGCATATATGAAAGCATTAAACAGTTCGGGCACCATAGCTTTAGACATAATAAGCCCGAGACAAAATGACCGGATAATAGTATCCGGAAATATGAACCTCAACAGCATAATACCAAACGTTTTGGAATTAAAAGCCGACGATATGACCGATATAAATTTCAGAAAAAGAATATACAAGCTCATAAATTATGAAAGCTATACGGGGGGAGGGTTTAGCACGGCGACTATTTTATCTCCCGCGGCGCCGTCGTCATATGTTCTTGGTTACGGCGACGCATATGCCGATTGGGTGACATTATCAATATACGGAAACCAAAATTCGACCGAATTCGGCAGAAAAATAAAATTGGATTCGTTTAACCAGAAAGAAACCGCAAAAGCTTTGGATAAAATATCGGAAACGGTCGTTAATAATTCGGAGTGGGATTTAGCTTTGGCGGACATTGAAGCATACGACAATGACAGCATTAAAAAAATACTTTCGCATCTTGCCGGCTATTTTCTTCCTAATATCATAAGAAATGCGGCTGCCGACAGCCCGAACAATGAAATATACGACAGAATAAAAAACCATTGCGTGGAAAATCATCTGATAAGCAACGGCATATGGGTTCAGGCAAGAGCAGGAATTGAAACGTTTTATGAAAATGACAATTCCATAGGTGATTATAAGGATACTTCCGCGGGAATTATGGCCGGATATGACAGATATATGGAAGATTTAAATCTTATGCTCGGCATATATGGAAGATATAACAGCGATTCCATTGAGCAGGGAAAAAACAAAGCTGACGGAACCAAAACGGGCGTTGGAATTTACGGAGGATATATCAAGCAAGACTGGGAACTTAAGGCTCTTACTCTCGGAAGTTTTGACTCTTTTGAGGCAAAAAGATACATATATTACAGCGGGGCTACGGCGGAATCGGAAATTAAAACCGTAACATTAAGCTTTGATGTCGAAGGCGCTTTAAAATTTGATATGACCGCTTACACAAAATTCAGACCTTATGCCGGATTTGAACTTGCGAATGCCAGCTATGGAGGTTTTAAGGAAAAAGGAGCCGGGATTTTTAATTTGGATGTTGACGGCGGAAATTATTTAAGAACTTCGGGAAGGGCTGGAGCCGGTTTACAATATGAAAAGGATATATGGAATTGGTATGCGAATCTTGAAAGCAGGCTTTTGTTCAGCGGTACAGAACCCGAAATAGAAAATGTGTTTAGCGGAACAAACGCTAAATTTAAAACAAGAGGAGCCAAAGAAGGCGCTTTTGAAATAGGAATAGGCATTGGAGGAGCGCTGAGATTAACCAAGAGTTTGAAAATATTCGCAAACGCAAACTATTACGGAGCGGACAAATATCAGAACATGTACGGCAACATAGGGATAAGGTATACGTTCTGCAAAGCTTCCGCAGCGGCCATTTATGATCCTTCTCTATATGATGAAGAGGAACCCCGGGTTTCCGGCAAGCTGAAATCCGAAGATATTGATATGTTTGACGAAAGGATCGTGGAAGAGCAAAAACTTGAAGCGCAAAAAAGAAGAGAAAAACCAGTGCTTAAATCGTACAGCCTTAACATGGCGAGCTTTGACGTCGATAAATCCGATTTGAAGCCTGCCGCTAAAAAGGACATAGAAAGAGAAGCCGATGAGATAAAACAGTTTGATTACAACAGAATAATAATTGAAGGGCATACCGATTCAACGGGAAGCGACGCTCACAATAAGGAGTTGTCAAAAGCCAGAGCAAAAGCCGTTTTTGACGAATTTGCGCTGCATGGTATTCCCGGAGATAAAATGTACTACATAGGTTTTGGGTCTACGATGCCCAGAGATACTAACAGTACTGAAAAAGGAAGAGCTCAAAACAGAAGAGTAGAAATTTTTGTAGAATAATTTTAACGGCAGAGAACAGAACGGCAAAACGCATGAAAAAAGCGGAAATTTGATTTGCCGCCGCAGTTATTTTTCTACATTAAAGTCAGGACAATGGAAAAGACATGCAAATACATAGAAGCATATGTATTTGCCGTGTTCTCTGTCACTGTCAAATCATTTAAAAAAGCTGCCGAAATATATTGTGGCAGTAATTGTCTTTTGTTTGCGAAGGCAAGCCTCTTGTTTCAGTTGATCCTTGGATTCTTGCGTCAAAAACAATGTCTCCGTGTCACATGCCGGAGGATTTATCATATGTTTTTGTCTTCTTTGACAAATGTCCAATATGTTATGAACTACTACAGGGGCTTGACATATTTTTTTGTTTTTGTTAAAATTCTCAAACATTGATTTTTTGTAACGGTTATATTGTTAAAAAGTCAAAGACAGCAAGATGCGCAAGCATTAAAAGGGAGCTTTGCTCCTATCTTGCCGAGACGAAGAATAAATTAAAAAATTAAATTTAAACTTCTCTCGCGGGAAGTTTTTTTGTTTTTAAGGAATTTGAAGATATACAGGAGTAAAAAATGCCAAATGTAAAAAATCAGCAGGAAGTTAAAAACTTAGCGGAGAAATTTAAAACTATGAAGGGTATGATACTTACCGAGTATCACGGCCTTTCCGTGGAAGAAATTTCAGAGCTTCGTTCAAAGCTTCGCCCTTTAAACAGCGAATACACCGTTGTAAAAAACACGCTCAGCGAAATTGCATTAAAAGAAGCGGGTATTGAAGCCGGTGATAATTTTTCGGGGCCTACGGCTTTGGTTATTCAAAACGGCGATATAGTGTCGCCGGCGAAAATTGTCATGGAATTTGCGAAAACTCATGAAAAATTGAAGGTAAAAGCCGGTTTCATGGAAGGAAAATTTATAAATGCTTCTATGGTTGAGCAGCTTTCAGCCCTTCCTTCAAAAGAAGTTCTTATTGCAAAAATGCTCGGCACCATAAATGCGCCTATAAGCGGATTTGTAAACGTATTAGCGGCAAATATCAGAGGTTTGGTAACGGTTTTAGACGCGATCGGCAAGAAACAAACAGCGTAACTGTAAGTAATAAACAGAAAGAAGCAAAACTAAAAAATATGCGCGTAAGCGCACAATAATTACTAATTATTAACTGTTAATTATTAATTGTTGTTATAAACGGAGGAACAGTAAAATGTCAGCATTATCAAAAGATCAGTTGATTGAAGCGATTTCGGGAATGTCGGTTTTGGAACTTTCGGAACTTGTAAAAGCTTTGGAAGAAAAGTTCGGCGTGTCGGCGGCGGCTCCGGTAGCGGCAGCGGCAGCTCCTGCGGCAGGTGCGGCAGCGGGCGCAGCGGTAGAAGAGAAAACCGAATTCAATGTTGTTCTTGCCAGCGCAGGCGCAAACAAAATAAACGTTATTAAAGTTGTAAGAGAACTCACCGGTCTCGGCTTGAAAGAAGCGAAAGACTTGGTTGACGGCGCTCCTAAAACGGTAAAAGAAAACGTTGCAAAAGCCGAAGCGGAAGAAATGAAGAAGAAACTTGCCGAAGCAGGCGCGGCAGTTGAACTTAAGTAATGAAACAAAAAATATGTTTTTTGTTTCATTGTCCCCAAATGTCTTAGCAGGGGATCTATTTTAGATAGCGGAAAGTCAAAAGGGGTTATCTTATTTCTGAATCTGCTGTTAAAAAAGCATTAAAAAATCAATAGGTAGTTGACAAAAAATATTTATTATGTATAATAAATATTTATTTGTCATTTATGCACAAATAATAGGCGTCTTCTAAAAAAATCTTCTTTTGTCATCCTGAACATGCTTCGGGGGCTGTTGTTAATATTTTTGACGGCGCAATGCTGAGGTTTGGTAACATGGATTCCCCTGTAGAACGCCCGGGGATGACACGGCAAAGCGTCTCAGTTCGGCATGACAGGCTTTAAGGTTTCACATTTTTCGAATTTTTAGAAAAACCCTAATTTATAACAGGTTGAAATACATGAACAAAGTAAACTTTGGACAGATCGGCGCGCCGATAGACCCGCCTCTTCTTTTGAAGATGCAAAAAGATTCTTTTGCGGAATTTCTGCAGAAGGATGTCGTTCCTGAAAAAAGAAAATTTCAGGGGCTTGAAGGTGCTTTTAAAGATATATTTCCTTTAACAAACTCCGACGGAAGTTTGGTATTGGAGTATGTTTCTTATTCTTTCGGCGAACCTAAATATTCAGTCGAAGAATCAATCGCCAGAGACGCCACGTACGCGCTTCCTTTAAAAGTTAAGCTCAGGCTTATGCATAAAAAGGAAGACGGAAAAGAAAAAGAGCTGTCGGAACAGGAAGTATATTTCGGCGATATCCCGCTAATGACGGATACGGCCACATTTATTATAAACGGAGCCGAAAGAGTCGTTGTCAGCCAGATACACCGTTCGCCGGGCGTTATTTTTGAAGAAGACGAAGAAAAAAGAGTTACCGTTTTGGGCAAGCCTTTGTACTTTGCGAGAATGATCCCTTACAGAGGCGCCTGGGTCGAATTTGAATTTGACCAAAACGGCATATTGTTCGTAAGAATAGACAGAAAAAGAAAAATATTCGCGACCACGTTTTTGCGCGCTCTAGGTTTTGAAACCGACGAAGAAATTTTGAGCCTTTTCAGAGAATCAAAAGAAGTGCAACTGGATTCTCCGCCTTCGGTTCTTGCAAACGAATATATCTCCGAAGATATTTATGATAAAGCCACGGGCGAAATTATTGCCGACGCCGGCAAAGAGCTTAAAGAAGAACTGGTAAAAAAACTTCAGGCAAAAGGTTTTACTTCGGTCAATGTTTTTAAAGATTCGACAATTCTTCTGACGCTGAAAAAAGACGCCATAAAAAGCCAAAAAGAAGCGGTTAACCATATATATAGAGTATTGAAAACTCAGGAATTTATCATGCAGGAAAGAGCTCAGGGATTTTTGGAAGAGCTTCTTTTTAAATCGGTGAGAAGATACGACCTGACCACGGTCGGAAGATATAAAATCCTTAGAAAGCTTGCTCCGATTTTTGAATATTACGCGAAAAATTTTAAGCTGAATATTCCCGCTGAAAATAAAAGGACACTCACAAGAGAAGACGTTGTTGCGGCATTAAGATATCTTCTGATGCTTTATAACGGCGAAGCGGAATTCACGGAATCAAAGCAGACGATAAAAATAGGTCTTGACGATATAGATCATTTAGGCAACAGACGCGTAAGGTCTGTCGGCGAACTTTTGGAAAACCAAATCAGGATCGGGCTTGTTCAGATGGCAAGGCTTGTAAAAGAACATATGAACAATCAGGATAAAGCCAATGTAACGCCGAGATCNCTCACAAATATTACGCAGTTTGTCGCGCAGATAAGAAAGTTTTTCGGAACTTCNCAGCTTTCGCAGTTTATGGATCAAATTAATCCTCTCGCGGAATTGACCCACAAGAGAAGACTTTCGGCTTTGGGGCCCGGAGGATTGAACAGAAAAAGAGCGGGCTTTGAAGTCAGAGACGTTCATCATACCCATTACGGCCGCGTTTGCCCTATTGAAACTCCCGAAGGTCCTAACATCGGTTTGATAACATCCCTTTCCACTTTCGCAAGAGTAAACCCGTACGGTTTAATCGAAACTCCGTATAAAAAAGTTGAAAACGGCAAAACAACAGATAAAATTGAATATCTTACGGCGGATAAGGAAGACGAATTTTTTGTCGCTCAGGCAAACACGCCCGTAGACGGCAAAGGCAAGCTTACTTCTGAAACCGTTCAGGGACGCAAATGGGATGACTTTTTGTTTCAGTCTCCGGCAAAAGTAGATTATATGGATATTTCTCCCATGCAGGTAATATCGGTTTCCGCGGCATTGATTCCTTTCTTGGAACATGACGACGCGAACAGAGCTTTGATGGGCTGCAACATGCAGCGTCAGGGCGTTCCTTTGCTTGTGACGGAAGTTCCTTTGGTCGGAACCGGCATTGAAGAAAAAGTTGCCAGAGATTCCGGCGTTGTCGTTGTTTCAAAAACCGACGGCGAAGTAGTGTCCGTATCGTCCGATGAGATAATGGTTTACTCCAAAGGCGGAGAAACGGAAGTATACAATTTAAGAAAATACGCGCGGTCTAACCAGGACACGTGCATTAACCAGAGGCCTTTGGTTACGCTCGGCGACACGGTAAAAAAAGGTCAGATTATCGCCGACGGCCCGGCGACAAAAAACGGACAGCTTGCTCTCGGGCAAAATCTCCTTTTGGCTTTCATGCCTTGGGACGGATATAACTTTGAAGACGCGATGCTTTTATCCGAAAGATTGATCCAGGACGATAAGTTTACTTCGGTGCATATAAGAGAGTTTCAGACGGAAGCCAGAGAAACAAAAGGACGTCCGGAAGAAATAACGAAAGATATCCCGAATGTCGGCTCGGAAGATTTGTTGAATCTGGACGAAGACGGAGTTATTAAAGTCGGGTCAATGGTTCAGCGGGGCGATATTTTAGTTGGAAAAACGGCTCCTAAAGGCGAACAGCAGACAACTCCCGAAGAGAGACTTTTGAGAGTTTTGTTCGGAAAAAAAGCCGAAGACGTGCAGGACGCGTCTTTAAGAGTTCCTCCGGGAATATCCGGAAAAGTTATAGCCGTAAGGACATTTGTAAGGCTTGAAAAACTTACGGATAAAGAAAAGAAAAAAAGACAGGAAGATATGTACGATGTTTATGACGCCGCGAAAAATAAGCTTCGCAAAGATAAAAAAGAGCTTCTTACAAAAGCAAATAAATCCGAAAGCGCGAAAATAGAAGCCGTTTATAAAAAGAAAGAGCAGGTTCTCAAAGAAAATTATGAGAGCGACAAAGAAAGATTTAAAAAAGGCGACGAACTGCCCGTTTCGGTAAATAAAATAGTTAAAGTTTACATAGCTTCAAAAACAAAAGTGCAGGTCGGCGACAAACTTGCAGGAAGGCACGGAAACAAAGGTATTGTCGCAAGAATTCTTCCGGTTGAAGATATGCCGAGGCTTCCCGACGGAACGCCTGTTGACTGCGTTCTCTCTCCTTTGGCTATTCCTTCGCGTATGAACGTGGGACAGCTTTTGGAAGTTATGCTGGGCTGGGCGGGTAAGACGCTTGATACGCAGATGGTCACGCCCGTTTTTGACGGAGCCAGCGAAGAAGAAATAAAAAATTACGTCGAAAAAGCTAAAGCGCAGATTTTGAGCAATAAAAAGAAAGATTTGTCAGCCAGAGGATTGAAAGGCAAAGAACTTGAAGAAGCTCTTTCGAAATTCGCGTATGAAGCTCTTCCCACAAACGACTGCAAAATTACGCTTTACGACGGAAGAACCGGCGAACCGTTTATGGAAAAAGTTACGGTCGGCGTGATGTATGTTTTAAAGCTTAACCATTTGGTTGAAGATAAGATGCACGCAAGATCTACGGGTCCTTACTCGCTGATTACGCGCCAGCCTTTAGGCGGAAAAGCGCAGTTTGGCGGACAGAGGTTTGGAGAAATGGAAGTCTGGGCTGTGGAAGGATACGGCGCGGCGCATATTTTACAGGAGTTTTTGACTGTTAAATCCGACGATGTCGAAGGCAGAGTCAAAATGTACGACTCCATTATCAGAGGCGAGTCTATATCTGACCCGGGCGTTCCTGAATCGTTTAAAGTTTTAGTAAGCGAACTTAAAGCTTTAGGATTAAACGTGGAACTTATGGGAGACGCAAACGCCGCGGGAAAACAAGAAAAAACTAAGGGTGCGGGCAAAAAATGACTAAAATAAATTTTCAAAATCAAAAGAAAAAACCAAATAATCTCAACTATTCGAATTTCGACGCCGTTAAGGTTACGGTCGCGAGTCCCGATCAGGTAAAAACATGGTCTTTCGGGGAAGTTAAAAAACCGGAAACCATAAACTACAGAACGTTTAAACCCGAGAGAGACGGTTTGTTCTGCGACAGGATTTTCGGTCCCACAAAAGACTGGGAATGCCATTGCGGAAAATATAAATACATAAAACACAAAGGCACTGTCTGCGACAGATGCGGAGTTGAAGTTACCGAATCTAAAGTAAGAAGAGAAAGGTTCGGTCATATCGACTTGGCGGTGCCTGTAGCGCATTTGTGGTTTTTGAGAAAGCCTCCGTCAAGGATCGGCATTTTGCTTAATATGAAAATTTCCGATTTGGAAAAGGTTATTTATTATACGAAATACGTCGTAACCGACGATCTTAAAGACCGCGCGGGAGTCTGCTCTTTTGTTGAAAAAGGCATGCTTTTGAAGGAAGAAGAGTTTGACCTTTTTAAATACGGCATAGACAGCCCTGTAGTTAAAGAAGAGTTTAAAAACATTTTCGACGGGATAGTTTCCGAAGAAGTAGTTCCGGATGAAGATTCAACCAAAGCTTTAAGACAGCTTAAATCTTTGGTGAAAAATCAGGCAGACCAGTTCGGTATGTCCGCCGACGAAGCCGCGAAGAAAATAGCCGCAAATATTGAAAAAGGCGACATATATTATAAGTGTTATTTTAAGGCTCACAGCGTATATTTCTACGGTGATTTGGATTCTTCGCAGCGCGGTGAAATAAAGAAAATTTTGTCCGAAAATTTTGAGAAAGGCGAAACGGTTTTGATTTCCGAGCCGGACAAAAAAATAAGAATAGAGTTTTTTGATATGGAAAAAGATAAACTGTTCAATGAACTCAGAAAAAATTCCGAAGGGCTTAAAAAATATGAAGGCCGTTTAAGAATTGAAATATCAAGAAACGACATTCCTTTCATGAAAAATTTTTCCAAGCCGGAGAACTTTGTTCTTTTAGAAGAAAGCGATATAAAAAATCTTCAGAACGGTTTCGGCGACAATCTTAAAGTCGATATCGGAGCCGCGGCGGTAAGAAAGCTTTTGGAAGAAATAAAACTTGAAGAAGAAGCAAAAAGCATTCACGCGGAAATCAAAAAGACTAAATCCGACGCGGAAAGAGCGCGGCTTATCAGAAAACTTAGAGTTGTCGAAGGGTTTTTAAATTCCGAAACAAGGCCTGAATGGATGATCCTTACCACTCTTCCGGTAATACCGCCGGATTTAAGGCCTTTGGTTGCTTTGGACGGCGGGCGTTTTGCAACGTCGGATTTAAATGATTTGTACAGAAGAATTATTAACAGAAATAACAGACTTCGCCACATAGAGCAGCTGAAAGCTCCGGCGGTGATGATAAATAATGAAAAGAGACTTCTTCAGGAAGCCGTTGACGCGTTAATTGACAATGATTCAAGAACAAGGCCGGTGACGGGCGCCGGAAACAGACCTTTGAAATCGCTTTCCGATACATTGAAAGGAAAACAGGGGCGTTTCAGACAGAATCTTCTTGGAAAAAGAGTTGATTATTCCGGAAGAAGCGTTATCGTCGTAGGTCCGAGCCTCAAGCTTAACCAGTGCGGACTTCCTAAAGAAATGGCTTTGGAACTTTTCAAACCGTTCATTATAAAAGAACTTATTAAACAAGAAAACGCTACGCTGAAATCGGCCAGAAGAATGCTTGAAAGAGGCGACGCGAAAGTATGGAATATTCTTGAAAAAGTGACAAAAAACCATCCGGTCCTTTTAAACAGAGCTCCTACGCTTCATAGGCTGGGCATTCAGGCTTTTGAACCGGTTTTAGTCGAAGGAAAATCAATTCAGCTTCATCCGCTGACCTGCGCGGCGTTTAATGCCGACTTCGACGGAGACCAGATGGCCGTTCATCTGCCTATTTCAGTCGAAGCGCAGCTTGAAGCTAAAGTATTGATGATGGCGACAAGAAACATATTGTCTCCGGCTTCAGGAAAACCTATCGCGGTTCCTTCGCAGGATATGGTTTTGGGAAGCTGCTTTCTGACGAAAGAAAAGTCCGGAGTCCCCGGAGAAGGTAAAATATTTTCTTCGGTCGACGAAGTGATAAGAGCATATCAGTCAAAGAAAGTCGACCTGCACGCAAAAATCAAAGTTGTAGGTCTTACGAATATCAGGGACGAAAAACTCAAAGACGGCGAACAGTCCGATATGGCAAAATGGAAAAATCATAAGTCCGAAGACGGCAAAGAAATTATAAACTACACTACCGTCGGAAGAATTATATTCAATGAAAATCTTCCTAAAAACGAAGACGGTTCGTATGCTTTGGGGTACCAAAATAAGAGCATGACGAAAAAAGAGCTCGGCAGTTTGGTTGACAGATGCTATAAAGAGCTCGGCCAGTACAGAACTGTCGTTCTTTTGGATGAAATAAAGAAAATGGGTTATAAATATGCGACCCTTGCCGGCGTTTCCATTTCAATAGACGAAATGAAAATTCCGCCGAAAAAAGAAAAGATGGTCAAAGAAGCAAAAGCAAAAATCAAAGAAATTGAAAAGCAGGCGAAGCTCGGTTTGATAACCGAGTCCGAAAGGTACAATAAAATTATCGATATCTGGACGAGAGTTACCGACGAAGTCGCCGATATTATGTTTGACGAAATGAGAAAAGAAGAGACTGAACCTTTGAAAAAAGGCGAAAATCGCTTCAATTCGATATTTATGATGGCAGATTCCGGAGCGAGAGGGTCCAGACAGCAGGTAAGACAGCTTGCCGGCATGCGCGGACTTATGGCAAAACCCCAGAAGAAACTTACCGGCGGCGTTGGAGAAATTATCGAAACTCCGATCATTTCAAACTTCAGAGAAGGTTTGACGGTCCTCGAATATTTTATCTCCACTCACGGAGGACGTAAAGGTTTAGCCGATACGGCGCTGAAAACCGCCGATGCGGGTTACCTTACCAGAAGACTTGTCGACGTGGCGCATGATGTCGTAGTAAGAGATCCTGACTGCAAAACCGTTAACGGCGTATTTATCGGAACTTTGCAAAGCGGCGACGAAATTGTCGAGAAAATTGACGAGCGCGTTGTCGGAAGGATCGCGCTTGATAACGTAGTTGATATTATCCATGACGAGTTGATAGTAAAAAGAGGAGAACTGATCACTCCGGAAAAAGCGCAAAAGCTTGTCGAGGCAGGTATCGATAAAATAGGGATCAGAAGCGTTTTAACGTGCGAATCGGAGCATGGCGTATGCGCGAAATGTTACGGCGTAAATCCGGCGACCGGCAAAATGGTTGAAGTAGGCGAAGCGGTAGGCATTATCGCGGCGCAGTCGATCGGCGAGCCTGGCACGCAGCTTACTCTGCGTACGTTCCATATCGGAGGAGCCGCGAGCCGCGTTGTCCAGCGCTCTGAAATTTATGCCGAAAACAACGGCACGGCGGATTATTATAATTTAAAAACGATCAAAAACAGAGACGGCGAAACGATAGTTCTGAGCAGAAATACGGAACTTGCGTATACGGAATTTCCGGTGCACCGCAGACAGGTTTACCAGATCCCTTACGGAGCTATAATTGAAGTTCAGGATGGGCAGAAGGTTGATGTTAAAATTGACGCGTCTACGGGAATGAAGAAACATGTTCTCATAGCTAAATGGGATCCTCATTCAAAACCGATCATTTCGGAATTTGAAGGAACAGTTCAGTTTGTAGATATTAAAGACGGCGTTACGCTGCAAAAAGAAAAATCAAAGATTACCGGACAGATCGAAAGAGTTATCATAGAGCATCCTTCGGACAGAAAGAGCCCGAGGATCGTTGTTAAAAAAGACGGAAAAACTGTTGTGGAATATCCGCTTCCGGTTGAAACGACTCTTGTCGCTCATGACGGCGACAGGATAAAAGTCGGCGATGTTTTGGCAAAAATTCCTCAGGAAGTTTCCAAATCAAGAGATATTACCGGCGGTCTGCCCAGAGTTGCCGAACTGTTTGAGGGACGCAAACCGAGAAACTCGGCCGTCGTCTCGGAAATTGACGGCATTATTCATTTAGGCGGTCCGACCGCGAAAGGCAGCGTAAAGGTTGAAGTTGAAAATCCCGATACGAAGATGAAAAAGGATTATCTGATTCCGGCAGGAAGACATTTGGTCGTTTATGAAGGCGACAGGGTAAAAGAGGGCGAGGCTTTGTCTGACGGAGCCGTAAATCCGCATGATATCCTTAAAGTTAAAGGCCCTAAAGAAGTCCAGGAATATCTTGTTAACGAAATCCAGCAGGTTTACAGGCTGCAGGGCGTTACGATCAACGATAAACACATTGAAATAATAGTAAGACAGATGCTGTCCAATGTCAGAATAACGGAATCCGGCGACAGTAAGTTCCTTAACGGCGAAATCGTTTCAAGATACAAATATGAAATGGGCAGAAAAGAAGTTAAGGCTAAAGGCGGAAAAGCGCCGGTCGCGCATTCCATTCTTTTAGGCATAACAAAAGCGTCATTGTCTTCGGACTCGTTTATTTCTGCCGCCTCGTTTCAGGAAACGACAAGGATCTTGACGGAAGCTGCTGTTTCCGGCCAGATCGATACTCTCAGAGGATTGAAAGAAAATGTGTCCATAGGACATTTGATACCCGCGGGAACCGGACTTAAACAGATAACTGCGGATTTGAGAAAAAAATAAGAAAAGACGATTAACAATCGGGTCTCTCTAAAAACCTATATAAAGTGGTGTCATTCCCGTGAAAACGGGAATCCATTTTTGTCGTTATCGTCGGACACATTTAAAAGCAGCATGGATACCCGTTT
>WRNH01000025.1 GCA_009776745.1 Endomicrobiia bacterium
AGCCGGTGTCGTAGTTACAACAAAAATTGCAGATAGTGCGGTAACGAGAGAAAAAATATCTGCAATAAATCCATCAGCAAATCGGCATCTTGCGATAAATAGCGGTAATAGCGGTTTAGTTTGGGTAGATCCTCCTACGGGTTTACCGCCGACCGGAGCGGCCGGAGGGGATTTGACAGGAACTTATCCGAATCCTGCATTGATAACGATTGCAGGTTTGCCGACTGCAGCGCAGGGAGAAAATACTAATAAAACTTTAACTTACGGCGGTACGTTTCAAGTATTGCAAGCAACAGTAGATGATAAAGGAAGAGTAACGGTATTAACTCCGAGAACAATGACAATGCCTACAATTTCTGGAGGAGGACCATCATTGCCATCAGGCGGTTCCAACGGTCAATTTCTTAGGTTTAACAGTTCAGTTTCACAGTCGTCTGCATCTTGGGGTAATTTTGGTAATGGGTTGAGCGTTTATACTACAAGTGTGACGGTGACAAATCCGCTGCCTGTAGCATTTCCGGTGTTTCAGAATAACACTGACAATGGGAAGTTTTTAAAGGCTGTTCTTGTATCTCCACCAAACACCTATTCTTTGATGTGGGACTATGCTTCCGGAGGAACAACATTGCCTAACGGTACTTCAGGATACTATCTTCAAGCTACCGGAGCTACAACTGTGCAGTGGGTTGCTCCTTCAACAGCTGCGGTGAGCGGTTCTTCAAATCTTATAAATTCAGGAGCAGTGTATGCGGGATTGCAAGGCAAACAAAATCAAATCCCTGCAGGTACGGCTGATAACATAGTGGCATATAGCGGTACGGCAGGGATATTGAATACATTAACGAGGGTTACTGCAATAAACTCAGGTTCACCGAGTAATTCAAACATACCAACGGAACAGGCAGTTGTGAGTTATGTAAGTTCTGTTTCCGGAGGGGGATCATCATTGCCGACAAGCGGTTCCAACGGTCAATTTCTTAGTTTTGACAGTATGGCAGCATCATCTGCAGCTTGGAATAGCTTTGGCGACGGGTTGAGCGTTCATGCGTCAAGCGTGACTGTAACAAATCCGCTGCCAACAGCATTTCCGGCATTACAGTCCGGTCAATTTTTAACTAATAACGGTACAAATTTATCTTGGGCTTATGCGCAAGAACTGCTTACTTCATCCTCTGTTATTACAGTCGGGACGATTACTGCAAGTAGCGGGACAATAACTACGTTTAATGCCACAACAATAAATGGTGTTGCTGCCGACCTTGCCGAAATATATCCGTCTTCCGAGATATTGGCGCCGGGCGAGGTTGTTGTTATTTCCGATGCAAGGGACGGTTATATAGAGAAATCTAAAATCGCAAATGACACTAAAGTTGCGGGCGTTATATCGACAAAGCCGGGTATTGTTTTAAATTCCGAAGCTACGGGATACCAGCTTGCTTTGGTCGGTAAAGTTCCGGTCAATGTTACCAATGAAGGCGGAAATATTAAACGCGGAGATTTGCTTACGGCTTCTTCAACTCCCGGATATGCCATGAAAGCTCCCGATAATCCAAAGCCGGGCACAATAATAGGCAAAGCTTTGGAAAATTACACGGGGTCAAGAGGTAAAATCTTGGCATTGGTGAATTTGCAATGAGAAATATTAAATATATTGTACTGTTATTTTTATTTTTGTCTGTTCCGTCATCATTGCTTGCCCAGGAAACGGATAAGAGTTCTTCCATGCTTGCCGTTACAAACGGAAGTTCAATTGACGGCGGCGACGGCGAATATAAAAATTCTATAGTGATAAACGGCGGGATCGCCATTCATGAGAAAAATTTAGATTACAGGCTTGATACGGGACTTCTTTCTTCTATAATGATGTCAAATCCTAATATAGTTTTTAATAATTTTGTTCCAAGTTCAACCGAGACGATAACTGATGTTGAAAGTGTTAATATAGGCGTGACCGTGCACACGGTTTCAGGAAAAATAAGGCAAGTAGGATATAGGGTTTCACAGACTATGCCTACGTCAAAAATAGGTCCGTTCACCATGATTTATACGACTGCCACTGCAGGTTCCGGTACGCTTGATGAAGTAACTGTATCTACTGCTGCCGTGAACCTTTTCAAACAGGGAATAAACTATATACAATGGTTTGCGCAGAATACCGTTGAATATGAGGATGGAGATACTGCGACCTGGGTTGTGCAGATTGGCGAATTAGCCGGATATATAGATATTATGCAGCCTTCTAATATTTCGTCGAGCAAACCGCAAATACAGGCAAAAATTTATTCTCCCAACGGATTTAGCGGATCAAGCGTTACCGTGAAAATGTGTTCGGGAACTTCAACTGCAACTGTTATTAATACTGAGACAGTCGTTGGAAAATTTGTCGATGACAAGAATTTGTATATAGACTTAGATTATAAGTATAGCGGTAATCCTTTGGAAGCCGGACGAGAGTATACGGTTTGGATCATTATTGACGACAGCAGTGGTGAGACCTTGTCATATGCGGCTACTTTCACGGTAATTGCTGAGGCTATATCCGAGCTGTTGCCGTATCCTTCTCCCTATGATCCTAAGAAAGGTCTGCTGAATATCAAGTTTGTAATATCTAATCCGGCTTCGGTGACAATTAATATTTATGACAGGGCGGGAAAATTTGTAAGCAATGTTTTGGATTCGGTGTCAAAACCTTCGGGTGAAAATAAAGTTACATGGAACGCAAAAAGTTATGCCGGAGACAATCTTGCAAACGGCGTATATATTTGCGAAATAATTACGAAAAGCGGCGGCAAAGAAAACAGGCGTTATAAATCATTTGCCATATTAAGGAAATAGAATATGAAAAAAATAATGAAAAAATTGATTCCCCTTTCTCTTGTTTTTTTGCTTACCGCAAATTCTTACGCTGCCGTGGGCGGAGCGGCGTTTCTTAAAAGAGGAGTAGGCGCCAGAGCTTTGGGTATGGGCGGAGCTTTTACGTCTTTAAGCAATGACACAAGCGCGGTTTACTGGAATCCGGCCGGTTTGGGGCAGGTTCAGGATTACAGCGTTACGGTTATGGGTTCTACGGGCGGATCCGATGAATGGCCAGGGCTGGAAGATATGACTCCTTCGCACAATTTTGTCGCGGTATCGGTTCCTATGAGCAAATTTACGGACTCGTTAGGCGCTTCGGTTTTTGCTTTAGGTCTTATCAATTCTACTATGGATAATATTACGCATTCAGACAGCCTGGGAAATGAAATCGGTTCTTTTTCCGATTCCCAGAACGCGGTTTATCTCTCATGGGGTATGCCCGTTTGGGAAAGCAGCACAAATTTATATGTCGGCGTTTCAATAAAATACATTATGGAAAAAATGGACGGCATTGACGGAGGCTCGGCTTCCGGATATGATTTGGACGCCGGCGTGATTTATAATGTTTTTGAGACTTTGAACTTTGGTTTGTTTATCGGTAAAGGCGCTGCGATGAAATGGGACGGCGGCGAGACGGATAATGCCGCTTTGACGTCAAAATTCGGCGTTTCAAATAATTTCAAGCTTATCGATAATCTTGTGCTTTTAGGAAGCGCGGATCTGATACAGAGGCAAAAAGAGCCTTTGTCCGGAAATATAGGTTTTGAACTGGGATACATTAATATTTACGACAGCGACGTTTTCGGATTAAGCGGCTTGTTTTTAAGAGGCGGCGTCGAAAGTATTGCTTTGGAAAACCGTTACGGCGTAAGAGACGAAATAAATAAAAATATAACATATACGGCCGGTTTCGGCATAGATATGACAATATTTGGAAAATATTTGCAGCTTGATTATGCCTTAGGATTGGGCAATCAGTTTGACCGGCAGAGCAAAATTTCTCTAAATCTTTATTTTTAGGGGCAATAAAAATGAAAAAAACAAAAAAAATTCTGTCTTGGTTAACGGCCGCGGCCATAGTTTGTAATGCGTCGTCATTATCTTTTGCAGCCGTAAAAAGAGACGTTAATGATCCCGTATTACGCGAGATCATAAATGAGTTAAGCAAGAAAATGCCTAAATTTATCGATAAGTACGGAGAAACTGTTTTTGTCGAAGACGAGCCGATAACAAGAGGCGCGCTGATTTCGGCAATATACGAATATGACAGAAGAACTAAGCCTTCAAGCGCCGCCGAAGCCGCGGAGCCGGGCGGAGTTTCGCAAATTACAAAGCAGGAATTTGACGCTTTAAAGGCGAAAGTTTCCTCTCTTGAAAAAAGCGGAGCTGCGTCGGCAAAAGCGTCTTCTAAATCGGAAAAATCATCCGTCGGCGACGTGGACATGATTGCTCTTATAACCAACTTAGAGCCTAATATGCCCATGCTTTTGGATAACTCTTTGAACAATTCAAAAGTTTTTAAACAGCTTCAGCAGCAGATTGCCGGCGCAAAACCTTCCGGAAAAGACGTTTCTTATGCTCCATTGAAGGACGTTACCGATATTAACAGCAAGCTGGACATTCTTACAAAAAGAGTAACTACTGCCGAAACGTCCATTGCAAACAGCGCAAAATCTTCTTCCGACAGCGGAGTTTCTTACGCCGGAATAAGTAAAGATATAACTAATATGAATACAAAACTTGAACAACTTTCAAAGAGATTGGCTTCCGCCGAAACAAACATTACATCAGCTTCAAAGACTTCAAAAGCGTCATCCGCATCCGTTTCGCAAAAAGAAATTGATGATTTAAAAAGCAGTCTTACCCAGATACAGCAGAGTTATGTGAAACTTTCTAAAAGAGTTGATGAACTTAATAACGACAGATCGATTGTTACGGCGTCTTCATCGGGAAAATCTTCGTCCGAAGCCGACATGTCTTACATAAACAGCCAGCTTAGCGACATTAAAAAAACAGTCGCGGGTGTGCCTACGTCGGCTGAAATAAAAAATGAAATTAACAGAAGCAAAAATCAGACTCAGGCTGACATAGAAAGAATCGAAAGAAGACTGAACAGCATATCATCGTATTCTGCAAAACCGTCTTCGCCGTCTTCCGAATCTTCGGGCGGCGGAGCGACTATAGCAACGATAAGTTTGGGAATAACGATGATAGCGGCTCTTTTTGTAGCAAGATAATAAAAAAAAGAGTGAAAAGTGAAGATAACGCGGTTTCGCTTCGCGAAACGGTTTAATTAGATTTCGGTTTTGCCGGAATCCAATATCTTCACTCTCCGCTCTTCAATCTTAACTCTGCAGTTAAAAAGGGGAAATAAATGCCAAGGCTGTTTTTAAAAAGAAAAGAAGAAATTCTAGGCGAATACATACTTAGAAGAAAAAAGAGAATTTTTGTCGGAAGCAAAAAAGGCAATGATATACTGATAAAAGATAAAAATATCTCGGAACATCACTGCAGCGTAATTACCGAGGACGGAAATCAATATGTGGTGAAAGACCAGAATACTATTATCGGAACAAAAGTTAACGGCAAAACGATTTCGGAAAAAGATCTTCAGATAGGCGATGAGATAGGTATCGGGCCTTACAGCATAGTGATGTATCCTGATATAGCTCCGAAAAGTCCGGGATCAAAACCTATGTGTTTTCTGCTGGGAATTTACGGGAAATTCGTTGGAAAAAAATTTATAGTAAAAGACAATGAGGATACTTTTATCGGCAGAGAACAGTTTTCTCCGAGAGGAATAGAGAATGATATTGTTCTCTCCGGAGATATGACGGTATCCAAAGGCCATGCGAAAATATCTTACAATAACGGGCAGTATACGATTACGGACGTAGGAAGCACCGGAGGCGTTGCGGTAAACGGAAATAAAGTCGGGCAGTTAAACAGTATGAATATTAATCTCGGAGATGAAATATCCATAGGCAGATCAATATTCAGACTAGTAAACGCTTTTAACGAAGATTATTCCACTCCGTCAAAACAAAAAATATTTTTATTAAAGATACAAAAACCGCTTTCACTGATAATCACGGTTGCGTCCATTGTTATATCCGCGGGTTTAATTTGGTTCGGATGGTCGGGGCTTTCTCTATTGAAGAGCAAGCCGGTTAAATTATCTTTAGAACTTAACAGCGAGTTTAGAAAAGATACTCCTTTAAGAACGCTGGAAGAATACGACATAACTTCAACTCCGGCGGTCGGCGATATTATCGGCGCCGGCAAAAATAATATTGTCATGCTTACTTCCGCGGGTTTTTTGTACGGATGGGACGCGAAGACAGGAAATTCAGTGTGGAAACAGATAGAAATATTTAATTCGGGGCAGACTTCGCCTATGCTGGCGGATGTAAATGACGACGGCGTTCTTGACATTATTACGCTTTCGGATTCGTCAATGCTTTTTGTATATGACGGCCAGACCGGCAATATAATAAGAAGAGAAATTCTAGGAGGCGTTATTTCCGAAATGACTCCTCTTGTAGCCGATCTTACCGGAAACGGTAAAAAAGACGTTGTTGTATGTTCTGAGGACGGCGCCGTACATTTCTTATATAATGTAGGATATGAGTCCGATTATGACAGGTTTACCGAGTTTGTCGAAGGTCCTATATACGCCAGTCCTGTGCTCTATCAGTCAAAAGATTTTACTCCCATGGTAGTAGTCGCCAGTTATTCCGGAAAAGTTTATTTTATTGACGGCAAATCGAGAACAAAGAAGACGGTTGACCTGGTTGAAAAAACCGGAAAAGCGCATTTGATAGCAGGAGCTCCGGCGGTCGGAGATATTACCGGCAACGGAATACCGGATGTCGTGGTGCAGTCAAACGTTCCTCAGTATGTTTCAGCCATAGACGTTTCAAAGTTTGAAGTCATGTGGACGTATTTCGTGGAGCCGACTCCTCCCGCCGGACTTAAGCATAACGCGTCTCCCATAATAGCGGATCTCACGGGAAACGGAACCGGAGACGTTTTTGTCGTTTCAGCTAACGGAAGCGTGCTGGGTCTAAAAGGGAAGACCGGTTATCCTGCCGGCGAATTGTTATGGAAAATGCCTCTTCCGGACGCAAAGAGAATAATTGCTACTCCGGCCGCGTATGATTTTGACAAAGACGGATTAAAAGATTTTGTTATCGCGACGGAAGACGGGAAGATTATGGTTATAAGAAGCAATACAAGACGTAAAGAGTTTGAAATAATGGCGGACATAAGAGCGAGCAATACGCCGATCACATCTTCTCCGGTTCTGGGGGATTTGTTCGGCTCCGGCAAAATCAATATTCTTTTTGCCAATTCTATGGATTCTCTTCAGGTAATCAATACTAATGCGAAAATTATGAAAAATACCGTAGTATGGCCGATGTTTTTAGGAAGCGCGGATCACAGAGGCTTTCCGGGGCTTGGCGAGTTTAAATCAAAGTACAGAAATCAATTTATCGCAGGGTTGATTATTTTGATATTGTTTATGGTTTTGAAAACGAGATCTATACTGGCAAGAAATGCTAAAAGGGCTAAGGTTGAGTTTCTATGAAAATGCTGCATTACGGAAAAACAAATACCGGAATAGTCAGAAAAGAAAATCAGGACGCGTTTGGGATTGACGCCGTCAAAGACTTTTTTGTAGTTTGCGACGGGATGGGAGGCGGAGCCGCAGGCGATTTTGCCAGCAAATGCGCGGTTGATGTTATTTTAAAAACTTTTGAAAGTCTTGATTCGGCGGATATTCAGTCTGTTGTCGGAAAAAGGTTTGATAATCTGGACACGGAGCTTATGCGTCCGGCCGCGTCAATAATGCTTGCTAACAGAATGCTGAACAATCTTACCGTTAAATATTCTAAATTGACGGGTATGGGTACAACCGCCGTTGCCGCTAAGTTTGATACTGAAACGGGTCTTCTGCACATGTATCATACTGGCGACAGCAGGATTTATAGAATAAGGGGCGGCATTATTGAGCTTCTTACAAAAGATCATTCTAAAGTTAATGAACTCATAGACGAAGGCAAAATGCGTGAAGACGAAGTAAAGACGGCAGAGCTTCAAAGCATGATAACCAGAGCATTAGGCACAAGTCCGACGGTGAAGGTTGATTACAGAGCCGTAATTGTAAAACCCGGCGACCATTACATAATGTGCAGCGACGGACTTAACAGTGAAATTGACGATTCCGTAATAAAAGGCATTGTGGATATTCACAGAGGCAATCTTAATGCCATAGCCAATGAATTGATTATGGCGGCCAATAATGCCGGCGGCAGAGATAATACTACCGTAATAGCATTAAAGGTTGAAGACGACCAGATTCCTTTTACAGTTCCGGATTATTATGTGCAAAGCGTGATAACCGTAGCGGATGAAGACCCTTCATTGTCGTTAGCGGAAGATAAAATTCTTTCAAAGCTCTGTAAAATATTTGAAATAAACGTTCCGAAAGCCGCAAAAGAAGTAAACTATTTTACAAACCCTTTGGTTATTGCCTGTATCGCTGTGGCGCTTGTCGTAAGCGCAACAGTGCTTTATTCTAAGCTGAATAAAAAGCATGAAAAAGAGTTTCATGAACTTACCGGAAACGTATCAGGCCTCTATTTAGATATACGTACTCCGAGCGATGAAAGGACCAATCTTATACTTTCCACTGAAGATAAGATTACGCGTCTTGAAATTTTAAAAGAAACCGTAAACGACAAAGACGCGTATACAGTTGCATTGCCCAATGTGGAAGTTTTAGTTGAAGAAAAAACAGGGTCTAATAAATTTGTCGGCCTTTCTTTCAATAATCCTTTAGAGATAAAACTGCCGAAGGGCGATTATAAAATGACTCTTACTTATCCGGGTTACAAAATTTTGACCGACAATTACTATTTGGCGGCTTCAATAGATATATCTTTAGAACTTTCCGGTTCTCTCGGACAAAAAGCCGTGATCATGCTTCCGGAAAAGGCGGGGGAGTAAACGTGGCTAAAAATAAAAAAATCTTGATTGTTGACGATGATTCTTCATTTGTAGAGTCTGCCGAAGCGATATTGAAAATAAAAAAATTTGACGTTATAAAAGCTTTTAACGCCGAAACCGGCGTCGAGGCTTTAGTCGTTGAATATCCGGATATAGTTTTACTGGACGTGAATTTGCCCGATAAAAACGGTTTTGAAGTATTAAAAACAATTAAAAACAGCAAAAATTTTTCAACATTGCCCGTCATTTTAATAACAGGCGATATGACCGTTCACGTAGACAAGGGATTTGCGGAAGGGGCTGACGACGTTATTTTTAAGCCTATAGACATTGACAAGCTTTCTCTAAATATAAACAGGTTGTTGAAATGAGAAAAAAACATATCGCGCGGGTTGTGTCGGTTTCCATATTGTTTATTTCAGCATCCTTTTTTGCGCCCGGTAAAATTTTGTCCCAGGGTTTTGTTTTAAATTACGACCCTAACTCCGAAGCCATGGGAAACAGCATCGCTTCAATGTCTAAAACTCCTATTTCGTTTATAAACAGTCCTTCTTCAAATTTCAGCGTTTTATCCGGCAGGCTGGATTTTGCAGGCACTACGGCTTTTGAAGATATTTACGGCGCCGTAGGCGCTTACATGCTGCCTACGCAATACGGAAATTTTACCGCGGCTTTTGCTTATAGCAATTTGGGAAGCGCAGATTGGAATGTTTTTGATTTTTATTTAAATTACGTATACCCGCTTTCTACGGATATACCCGTATACAGAGATAAAGGCGGGCTTGGCGCGACAATAAAAGGTTATCAGTTTAAATTGGAAGACGAATCGAAAATGTCTTTTGCTTTTGATTTCGGCGCCCACTATAGTCTTGACATGATTTTCGACGGTCTTTGGGGATTTGCGGCATTAAAAAATCTTGGCAGCGATATTGAGTTTGACAGCCATGGAAAGTTTGAAATGCCGGGAAGTTTTAATTTTGCTTTAAGATATGACCTGCCTTTTGGCACAAAACCGGCATTTACCGGAGATTTTATGAAGTTTTTCTCCGAAGGCACCGGTTATTCTTTTGGTTTTGAAATAACTCCCGTTTATCCGGCTACCGTGAAAATAGGCTGGAGAGATTACGGCGATAATGTTAACTGGGGGCCTACCGCCGGATTATTCCTCAATTTTGATTCGTTCAATATAGGGTATTCTTTCGCGGCGATGTACGAAGATATAAAGCCGAAGCATACCGTTAATTTCGGTTTTATGTTTGGAAAAATCAGTGACGCAAATAAAGCGTATGATTATTACCTTGGGTATAATTATAATATGGCAAGAGAAGCGTATAACAGAAAAGATTATATATCCGCGAGGCAGCAGCTTGAGGATATTCTCGCGATATATCCCGAACATCAGCCTTCAAAAGAACTTTTAAAACAGCTCGTCTACGATTTGGATATGTATGACAGAAATCTGGAAGTACAGCTTAGCAGATGGCTCAGAAGAGCGGATCTGGCATTGCATCGGCATAATTTGGTAAAAGCGAAAAATTATTATTACAGGGTTTTAGGCGTTGATCCTGAAAACTCCGCTGCAGAAGACGGGATTGCTCAGGTTAACGAGAGATTAAAGCATGTTGAAATACAGGAAAACAGAAAGAAATACGAAAAAGAAATAATTGCCTTGTGGGCTGAAGGCATGGATTTCTATAATAACGGACAGTTTATATTTGCTAAAGAAAAATTTAACAGAATTTTGGAGTTAGATCCTGAAAATGCCGGCGCTTTGAAATATCTCGGGATTATTCAAACGCAGATTTCAAAAGTTACGGATTTGCAGGCTGATAAAATGTTTACGCAGGGCATGGAGTATTACAATATGGCGGATTATGACAGAGCCGCGAGATATTTTAACGCCGTTTACGCGTCTGACCCTAAACGTACCGACGCGAAAGAGTATTATGAACTTTCCAGAAAAGCTTTGAATATGTCCGTAACGGAAATAGCGTCAGGCAGTATGATGTCAAAAGAAGGAGAGATCAAAAGCAGGCTTGCGGATAAAGACGACTCTTCATTGTCGTCAAGCCAAAAAGTCCAGAAAGAAATGGAGATGTATTTTAACAAGTCTGTTGATTTGTTCAATAAAGGACAATATGAAGAAGCTTTAAAATCTTTTGTGGCTCTCAGGGAAAACGCTTTAAGAAATAACTATTATGATTTGAACCCGCAAATAAGGGAATATACGACGAAATCCAGAAACGCGATCGCCGAAAATTATTTCAAAGAAGCTCTTGCTCTCGTGAAAATAGATAACAATGAAGAAGCGTTGGAAAAAATCAAAAAGTCTCTTGAATATAATAAAGATTATAATCCTGCAGTAAGAGAACACGAAAGGCTTACCTCGGAGCTCTCCCAAAAGTATTATGATATGGGGATAAAAGCTTATGCGTCGGGACAGAAACCAAAAGCTAAAGGTTATCTTGAAAAATCTTTAGAGTATGACCCGAAGAAAATTGAAAGCAAAAAAGCTTTGGAAAGAATAAAAGCCTTGGGAGACTGAAAAATCAATAGGGTTTCTCTAATAACCCTGCCTACGTCGGTCATTTCCGTGAAAACGGGAATCCATGTTTGTTGTTGTCGTCGATAAAAAAGCAACGCGGATTTCCGATAACAAATTTAAGGAATGACAAACAGGGTTTTTAGAGACACCCAATTACGAATAATCGGCGCAATTGTTTTGTTTGTTTTTTTCGTTAATTTGCAACTGTTTGTAAATGGGAGATGTTAAATGCCGGAATTTAGAAGAGATCCCGTCATAGGGCGCTGGATTATAATAGACCCTTCAAGAAATTTTAAAAAAATCATGCATTCCCAGGAAGATGAGTATCCGAAAGATAAATCTAAATGTCCTTTTTGCCCCGGAAACGAAAGCATGACAAGACCTGAAATTCTTGCTTATTCCGACAATCCCCACAGACATCCGAATTCTGCAGGCTGGACTTTGAGGGTAATACCCAACAATAAGCCTTTGCTGGAAATTGAGGGCACTTTAAAAAGGCGCGGCGAAGGCATGTATGATAAAATGGACGGCGTCGGCGCGCATGAAATAATAATTGAAACTACAAATCATTATCAAACCATCGCAGACAGAAATGAAAAGCAATATGAGAATATTATTACTTCCATAATAGAAAGAATGAAAGATTTAAGAAGAGATTCCAGGCTTGAATATATTCTTTCTTTTAAAAATTACGGGATTTCCGCTAATGCCGTGTTTGAGCATCATCATTCGCAGCTTATCGCAATGCCGATAGTGCCGAAACGCGTAAGGGAAGAAATAACCGGAGCTGAAAATTATTATAAATACAGGGAAAGATGCGTTTTTTGCGATATTATCGCGCAGGAAATGTCTGCGGAAGCGAGAATAGTTCAAGAGAACGAAGATTTTATCGCTTTGTGCCCGTATGCTTCAAGGTATCCGTTTGAAACGTGGATTCTTCCTAAAAATCATCAGACGGATTTTGATTCTTTATCGTATAAAGATATAAAAAATTTATCAAAAATTTCAAGAAGCATTTTCGCTAAGCTTTACAATGTTCTGGACGATCCGTCGTACAGCGTCCTTATACATACTTCTCCGCTGAAAGAAAAAAATATGCCGTATTATCACTGGCATATAGAGATAATTCCGAAACTTACAAAAACATCCGGATTTGAGTGGGGAACCGGGCTTTATGCAAATCCCGTGCTGCCGGAAGAAGCCGCAAAATATTTAAGAGAGAGCGAATGAACATCTTATGAATATTTTAATGGTTGCGTCGGAATGCGTTCCTTTTGTGAAAGTCGGCGGTTTGGCTGACGTGGTCGGCACTCTTCCGAAATATTTAAAACGCCTTGGACATGACGTGCGCATAATACTTCCGAAATACCGCAGTATTGACGGAAAAAAGTATGATCTTCAGCCTCTTCCTTACATTTTGAAAGTCAGCGTCGGCAAAGATATTGAAAAATTCAGAATCAAACGCGGCGTAACCGAAGACGGAATCAACGTATACTTTATTGAAAATATGCGTTATTTTAACCGTCCGGGAATTTACGGCGACGGCAATTCCGACTACGGCGACAACAGGGAAAGGTACATATTTTTTTGCAAAGCGGCCATTGAAGCGGCGAAAGCGCTCATGTTTCGTCCCGACATTATCCACTGTCACGATTGGCAAACGGGACTTATCCCCGCGTATTTGAAAACAAATCTTAAAAATGACGGATTTTTCTGGAATACTTCAAGTATTTTCACCGTTCACAATATCGCTTATCAGGGTCAGTTCGGCGCGGATACGGTGGCTGCCGCAGGTTTTTCATGGGAAGATTTTACGACTGATAAACTTGAATTCCACAATAATGTAAATTTTATGAAATGCGGCATAGGCATGTCCGACGCGGTTTCTACGGTAAGCCCGACATACGCGCTGGAAATAAAAGAGTTTAACGGCATGGGGATGGAAATAGTTTTAAATTCGCGCACGGACCGGATTTACGGAATATTAAACGGAATAGATTACGATTACTGGAATCCGAAAACGGATAGCTGCATTCCGGCTAATTATTCGAAAGACAATCTTGCCGGTAAAAAAATATGTAAAGCCGAGCTTCAGAAAATGTGCGGTTTTGACGAGGATGAAGACGCTTATTTACTGGGATGCGTGTCAAGGCTGGATAATCAGAAAGGTTTTGACATTATCATCGACGCTTTATACGGCCTTCGCGATAAAAAAATGCAGTTTGTGATTTTGGGTTCCGGAGACCAGTTTATAAAATTGCAGATTCAGCAAGCCGTATCGAAAATGCCGAAAACGGTCGCTGCTTTTTTTGAGTACAATGAACCTTTGGCTCATAAAATATACGGCGGGTGCGACGCGTATATGATGCCTTCGCGTTTTGAGCCGTGCGGCCTGAGCCAGATAATAGCTTTAGCGTACGGGACGATCCCAATAGTTAACCGTACCGGCGGTCTTTCCGACACGATAACGTACTACAATCATTTCACTAAAGAAGGCAACGGTTTTATGTTTAATATAACTTACGGCGAAAATTTTGTGCAGACTATACTGAAATCCGAAAAAATATTCAGAGATAAAAAAAATTGGGATGCTTTGACGCAAAACGCGATGAACTGCGTATTTTCATGGGATAAAAGCGTTGAAGCATATCATAAGATGTACGAAGACGCCGCCAATAAAAAAAGACACGAATTGTTGTTTAGAGTATAAATATAGAATAAATTACGAATCGGGTGTCTCTAAAAACCCTGTCTACGCCATGTCATTCCCGTGAAAACGGGAATCCGTGTTTACCATTGTCGTCGATAAAAAGCAACGCGGATTCCCGATAGAGACGCTCGGGAATGACAAACAGGGGTTTTTATAGGCGCCCAATTATGAATCAAATATTCAGCGGTATGCCTTTTTGCCGTTTATTCGTGATTCGTAATCGGGACGAAGGAACTTTGTTCCGCAGTCCCCGTAATTCGTAATTATTTTTTACGGGGTTTTATGAAAACGGCTTCAAACGTTCTTAAATTTGTTTCAATCGCGGTCGTTTCCGGTTTCTGCGTTTTAGCCGCAGACCATTACTGTCAAATAGAAAAACATACGCAGGACTTGTTTTCAAAACTCAGCTTAACGGTGTTTATAGATAAAAGCTGCCCCGACGACGCGCAGGTTTGCGACGAAATTGAAGCGCTGGGTTTTGTTACTGTCGACGAATATGTGAGCTCCGAAGACGCGTACGGCAGAGCCGTGGAGAAAAATCCTTTTCTCAGGGATATTTCGGTTCCGGGCGACAGGGAAATGTTTCAATCGTATTTAAAAATTTCTCCTTCGTCATCGCCTGCGGAGGATTTTCTTTCCGCCGCAAAAGATGCCGTCGCGGCCGTGGACAATGTTGCTGAAACGGTGTTTAATCCGGATAATTTTAAAGAGTACGCGCGCGCTAAAAACCTTTTGACGTTTTATCAAAATCTTCTGATTGCTTTCGCGGCGGTTATGGCAATTTTTCTTATAGTCCGGAGCGTTCTTTTTATTTTGGAAAGCGAAGAGAACACGAGAAAATTTATAACCGGTTCAATTGCCTGTCTGGTCGCTTCGTCGATAGGATTTGTCGGCGCGTGGAGCGCGTGCCTTTTTGCGCAGCATCCTTTGATCATAGACGAAATAGCAGCATTTTACATAATACCTATCACGGCAGCTTTCGGAATCATATTTAAAGATTAAACAATGGAAAAGAAAAAAATTATTACGGCATCTGCGGCGGCGTTGATTTTGTTGTGTCTGCCGGCTTTTGCTCAAAATCAGAATAAAGACATAAAGCAGCAGTCAAAAGAGCTTTCTGACGTGAAAAAAACCATAAAGCAGAAGCAGCTTGAAAAAGACAGGCTGGCATTGCGCGAAAAAACATTTAAGCGCGAATTAAGCTGGCTGAACTCTGAAATAGCAAAAACTGAAAAGAAGCTTGCCGGGCTTTCGCTGGATATTAAGAATGCCGAGAAAAATCTTGCTTTGGCGTCGTCAAAATACAATAAAGCGTATGAAAAGCAGACAGACTGGAATAACGCGATGCTTGACGAGATGTATCATTACAACATGATGACTTTTTTAGTTCCTTACGAGGATGATCCTACAGAATATAAAATAAGGCAGGCTGCGCTCCGGTATAAGAAAGACAATTTTGATAAAGAGGCCAGGGCAGCGGACTCTTCTTCGGAAGAAATAAAAAAATGGGAAAGCGCGAAGAAAAAACTGCTTGCTTTGCGCGCGGAAGAAAACGCGACGGCAAATGAAAGAAAGAATCTTATAAAAGAAAAGAACAATCTTTTAAAATCGACCGTAAACAGCAGAGCTGCCGCTGAAAAAGAAATAAAATCTCTTAATGAAAGCGCCAAAGCTTTACAATCTCTTATAGATAAACTGACGGCTGAAGCGCAAAAGAAAAAACGGGAAGAATCCGNTGCGCGCGCTCCGGCGGCGCCTGCGGCGCAGCATAAAAAATTGCTGCCGTGGCCGGTAGAAGGCAAGGTCGCAGTAAAATTCGGAAAAAGCAAACATCCGGAATTTTCAGACACATATATTATAAGTAACGGCATTAAAATAGACGCGCCGGATTTTGCTCAGGTGAAAAGCGTAGATGCCGGCACCGTAATTTTTGCGGGGGAGTTCCGCTCTTACGGAAAAGTTGTTATAATAGAGCATAAAGATTCTTACTTTACGGTTTACGGTCATCTTGACCAAATACTCGTAAAAGAAAACCATAAGGTTTCAAGAGGAACCGTTCTGGCAAAACTCGGAAAAGGCGAAGACAGCATACTTTATTTTGAAGTAAGGCATGACAATAACCCCGACAATCCTTTGCTTTGGCTGGAAAAAAAGTAGAAAAGGCAATCAGGTTTCTCTAAAAACCTGTATTTTCAGTGTCGTCATTGCGGCCTCCGAGCCGCAATCTCGTCGGGAACCATAGATTGCGGGTCAAACCCGCAATGACAAAAGCGGGGTTTTTAGAGATCCCCAATTACGAATAATCGGCGCCGGTATTTTTTGCCTTTGATTCGTGATTATTTTTTAAGTGTATTGGAGAAACAAAATGAAAGCAATTAAGAAAGTTATTTTTACGGCGGTTTTGACGGTATTTTTTGCTTGCGTGAACGTTTTTGCCGCTGGGGACGAAACGTATGATAAGTTAAAACTTATGGTTGACGTGATGGAGATAATAAACGCGAATTATGTTACGGAAACCAATCCTAAAGATTTGGCAGTTGGCGCGATAAACGGCGTTGTAAGGACTTTGGATCCTTTTTCGCAGTATATGGAAGAAAAAGATTATAAAGATATGAAAAATGAGACGGAAGGCGCTTACAGCGGAATAGGTTTGCGCATAATGGTAAAAAACAGTTTTATTACGGTCGTTTCTCCGCTTCCAGGAACGCCGGCTTATAAAGCGGGAGTGCTTCCCGAAGACCGTATAATTAAAATTGACGGCAAATCCGCGGTAAATATGTCCAGCGACGAAGCCGTTAACCTGATGCGGGGAAAATCCGGAACGAAAGTTAAAATCACGGTGTCAAGAGACAATGTCAAAGAAGATCTGGAGTTTACTCTTACCAGAGAAAAAATAAAAATAGAAACCGTAAGATTTACGATGCTTGAAGATAATACGGCTTATATAAGATTATCGGAATTCAACGCGCAAAGCGCTTCCGACATACAAAAAGCTTTGGCTGATTTCTCAAAACAGGGAATGAAAGCTTTGATACTTGATTTGAGAAACAATCCCGGCGGCCTTCTTGATTCGGCGATAGATATCAGCGGTTTGTTTTTAAAAGACAAAACGGTTCTTTTGACGACAAAAGGCAGAGACGAAGATATGAAGAAAGAGTATTACTCAAAGGGGAACGGAGCTTATACCGACGTTCCTTTTATAATACTTGTTAACAGAGGTTCTGCTTCGGCTTCGGAAATAGTTTCAGGAGCGATGCAGGATTTGAAAAGGGCTTTGATAATAGGAGCAAATACTTTCGGCAAAGGCAGCGTTCAGACTGTTATTCCGCTTTCCGACGGAAGCGCGTTAAGGCTTACAATAGCGAAATATTACCTCCCTTCCGGACGTCCGATAGTTCATTTTGAAGATAAAAACGCTAAAAACGGCATAACGCCGGACATTGAACTGCCGGTTAAGCCTGAAGACGAAGTTAAACTTTATGCGCAGTCCGAGCTGATATTTTCAAAAGATAAAGCGCCTAAATCGAAAGTGGAAGATAAAGACAAAATAGAAGACATTGTGTTTAATAAAGCGCTTGAAATAATAAAAGAAAACAGAGTTCAAGACCTTATTTCAAATCCGAAACTTCTTGCGGAGGAAAATGAAAAAACGGCGGCGGAAATTACGAATGACGAATGACAAATTACGAATTAAAGCGTTTTCGCAGCGCGGAAATTCGGTTTTGCCGAAACGCATATATTTGTAATTTGCAGTCGCTGTTAAGATGAGGTAAAAATTGGCGAATCGGGAAAAAAAGAAAGAAAATGTTTTAATCAAAGTTTACATATTTGTTTTATTCCTGTGCGGAATAGGGCTTTGGTTTGCCGTGAGCAATACGGGAACTCATAAACAGAAAATTACGGTTGACGTCGAACTTGAACAAAAGCTTGTGGACACATTGGCCGCTAACGGCGTTAAACAGACCGATATCATTTCCCAATATAACAGAGAAAGAGAAACAACGTCAAAAATGTGGAACGAGTCTTACAAAAAAATACGGCTTCATGGAAATAAGCGTTCCGAAAACTTTGAAAACTCTTTCAGGGATATCGCCCGTTCAATGAAGCTCGGTTTGAGCAAAACCGATAATGTCGACGGCACTGTCACGTACAAATTTTATTCTTCAAAAATAAATTATTCCAATGTAACTTTTGTTAATCCTAAAAGAACCGTCACGCCTGCAGCGGTATCTTCTTCAAAAGCCGTTTCCGAAAGTTCAAAAAAACAGGATGATCCGTCCGCACAGCCGCCGGCGCCAAAACCCGCGGTTTCAGCGGCATCTTCAAAGGCTGCGTCTTCCGCGGGCGCTAAAAGCGCTAACAATAATAATAAGTCTAAACCAAAGGCAAAGAAGTGAACATACTTGCCATAGAAACTTCATGCGATGAAACATCCGCTTCCGTTGCGGCAAACGGTACAAAAGTAAAATCCGTAGTTATATCTTCACAAGCAGACATACACGCCAAATTTTTCGGCGTTGTGCCGGAACTTGCAAGCCGTGCGCATATCGCAAACATTAATCCCGTAATTTTTGAGGCTATGCAAAGAGCCGGCGTTTCATTTGAAGATTTTGAGAAGAAAATAGACGCTATAGCTTTTACTTCGGGACCCGGTCTTGCAGGAGCATTGCTTGTCGGAGCTATAGCCGCTAAATCTTTGGCGTCGGTTTATAATAAGCCTTTAATACCGGTAAATCATCTGGAAGGCCATTTGTATTCGGCTTTTTTGGAACATAAAGGGGTGAAGCCCCCGTTTTTAAGCGTGATAGTTTCAGGCGGACATACGGAACTTATAATTGTCAAAGATTTTGGAAAATATAAATTTCTCGGCGGCACAAGAGATGATGCGGCCGGCGAAGCTTTTGATAAAGCCGCGAAAATGCTCGGGCTTTCTTATCCGGGCGGGCCGGTTATAGACAAAAGAGCCGATAGCGGAAACCCTAAAGCCGTGAATTTTACAAGGCCGTATTTAAAAGGCACATGGGATTTTTCTTTTTCCGGGATAAAAACCGCTCTTTTAAACTATTTAAAAGCAAATCCTGTAAAAAATGAAAAACATTTGAACGATATATGCGCGTCTTTCAGGCAGGCTGTGGCGGAAACTTTATGCTTTAAAGCTTTTGAGGCTGCCAAAGAGTTTAATTTAAAGCAAATTTCTTTGGGAGGAGGCGTATGCGCCAATTCCCTTATAAGAAAGATGTTTTTGTCGGAAGGAAGAAAAAATAAAATAAAAGTTTTTATTCCGTCGATACTTTACTGCACGGACAATGCCGCAATGATAGGCTGCGCGGCATACCTTAAGCAGCTGGGATGCGGCTTAAAATATACTGCCGAACAGCTGAAGCCGAAGCCGTCTCTTCAACTGGAAAACTGGATATAACGGCAGATAATAGATAAAAAATCATTAATGCTGTTTAGCCGTTGTCGTATCTATTCTCTATTCTCTTTTATCTATTATTTGATAAGGAAGCTTGTGTCTAAAATTCGAAAACTTAAAGTCGGAAACATTGAATTAAATAATAATCTTCTCCTTGCTCCTATGGCGGGGATAAGCGATTTGCCCATGAGACTGCTTTCAAAAGAAGGCGGAGCCGGGCTCGTTTATACGGAAATGGTTTCCGCGAAAGCTTTAGTTTACGGCGATGAAAAGACAAAAAAACTGTTTATGATACATAAAGACGAAAGACCTGTTGCCGTGCAGATTTTCGGCGCAGATGCCTACTCAATGGGCGAGGCTGCGAAAATTATAAGTGGCAGCGGCGCCGATATTATCGATATAAATCTCGGCTGCCCCGTGCGAAAAATAGCTAAAGCCGGAGCAGGGGCAAAACTGCTTGCCAATGAAGCCCTTACGGCCGATATTATGGAAACGGTCGTAAAAAATGCGGATATTCCCGTGACCGTTAAAATAAGAATAGGACTTTTGCCCGGGCAGAACATTGCTCCGGAAATCATTAAAATTGCAGGCGAGACCGGAATAAAGATGGCTGCCGTTCACGCGCGTCCCGCATCTCAGGGGCATTCCGGAGAGCCGGACATTGAAGCTTTTGCAGCCGCTTGCGCAGACGCAAAAATTCCGGTTATCGCCAACGGCGGGATCATTGATGAAAATTCCGCGGAAAAATTTTTAAATGTGCAAAACTGTTCGGGACTTATGATAGGCAGGGGCGCAATCGGCAATTATTCGATATTTAAAAGATTGGAAAGCTATTTTAACAAAGGCATTGCGCTTGAGGCTCCGTCACGGCATGAAAAAATAGAATGGCTGAAAAAACACGCCTTTCTTTCGGTGCGCCATTACGGAGAGAAAAAAGGATATGTTTTGCTTAGAAAAGTTTTCCATTATTATGTAAAAGATATGGCTAATGCCGCAAAAGCAAGGGATATGTTTAATAAAATTGCCAAAACGGAAGATTTTGAAAAAGTGCTTAAATGCGTTTATGATAATGTCTAAGTATGCGCCGATACCCCCTGACCGGACACAGGGCAAAAATATATGTTTGAAAGAAAGCCGCTTTTTTTATATAGTATCTTAGAAGTAAACGCGTTTTACAAAATGCCGTCAGCCGTGCTATGTTTTTTATAGCGGCAGTTTTATTTTTTTTTTTTTTGAATACGGGATGAGATGAAAAAAATAATTATTTCGCTAATTCTTATTGTTTTCTTTTGTTCAATTTCTGCGGCGCAGACAACTGTTGCTGTGTCAAGCGGTCCCGGGTTTGACGCGGCAATTGTCAGTACTAATACCGCTGTTATTAATATAACGGTTCCTTCAATTACTTTAATATCGGATTTGGCGATAAATGGCAGAATATTGACGATAAACGGGGTTTCTTCGGGGAGTTTTGTAAATTTAAATAATAACCGGCTTCTTGCCGTTTCCGGTACGAATTTAACTTTATCCAATCTTATTATAGCAGGGAGCGCCTCGTATGCGTATTCCGGATACGGAGCGGGATTGTATGCTACAGGCTCTGCCGTATCGTTTAATAATGTTACTTTTCAAAATAACCGCGCCGGCACGATCAATCAAATACACGGCGGCGGTTTTTTTGTTGAAAGTCCCGGCGCAAGCGATATGGTAACCTCTTCCGGATATTTAAATTTCCTGTCGAACTACGCGGCTTTTTACGGCGGCGGTTTTTACGCGGGACAAAACTCAACTTTTAATCTGAACGGAACCGTTAACATCTCGTCAAATTCCGCTTATGCCGGTGGCGGTTTCTACGCGTACAGAACAAGAATGACTTTTGGAGGACATGCTGATTTTATCGCTAACGGCAATACGTCGGGCTATGCGCTTGCCGGCGCAAGTACCGGCGGAGCCGGTTTTTATGCCGATAGATCCACTATAACTTTTACCGCTACGGCAAATTTTACCGGTAATACCGCCAACAGAGGCTCCGGCGGCGGTTTTTATGCCGCTTCTTCAAGTATAACTTTCAGCAGCGCGGTTTTTCATACGAATGTGTCTTCCGGATCCGGCGGCGGTTTTTATCTTTCAAACAGCCGGCTGGCATTTACCGGCGGCAGTGTAAACATTACGTCAAATACGGCGTGGTCAGGCGGCGGTTTTTACGCAAGCTCTTCAATAGTATCTTTTAATTCGCAAGCGGCAATATCAAACAATACGGCGATTTCCGGCGGAGCGGTATACAATACCGATAATTCAATAATGACGTTTAGAAACGGCGATATAATGCTCATTGGAAATAGCGCAAATTTTTACGGCGGAGCGGTATGGAACGCTAATAGCCGGATAAATTTTGAAATGTCTACGGTAACATTTAGCGGCAATACTGCAATATATGGCGGAGCGGTATACAATATTAATAATTCAACCATAACATTCACTGCGGCAGCCGTAACTTTCAGCGGTAATATGGCAGATGAAGGAGGAGCGATATATAATAGTTTCGCGGATCTTAGTTTTACAAACAGTTTTGTAAGGTTTGAAAATAATGTATCAACACTACCGTCGGGCGGCAGCGGAGCGTTATGTAATTACTACGGGAATATCAGTTTTGCCGACAGCAATGTAATATTTAGCGGCAATACTGCGGATCTCGGAGGAGGCGGAGCGATAATCAATGTTTCTGGAACGGCCTCATTTTTGAGAAACGCCGTAACATTTAACGGCAATACGGCGGCTTCCGGCGGAGCGATAATAAACGGATTATCTTCAACAATGACATTTACAAACAACAATGCGACATTTAGCGGAAATACGGCATCGGCCGGCGGCGCGGTATACAATGCTTATTCCGGAACAATCTCATTTTTTGGAAGCACTGTAACATTTAGCAGCAATACGGCAAATTACGGTTATGGCGGCGCAATAGCCAATGAAGAGGATTCAATAATATCATTTACAAGTTCAAGCGTATCTTTTAAAGACAATAGCGCCATAGGCAGCGCAGGTCTCTCTTACGGCGGCGCTATATATAATTCTACGGCAACAATTTCATTTACGGGAAGCGCTGTAATTTTCAGCAGCAATAATGCTACGAATTACGGCGGCGCGATAACCAACATAAATAATTCAACGCTGACATTTAGAAACGGCGATATAATGTTCATCGGAAACAGCGCAAATTATTACGGCGGAGCGATATGCAATGTGGATAGTCAGATAAATTTTGATACTGCTTTTGGAAGTACGGTAATATTTAGTAATAATTATGCCGCTTCCGGCAGGGATATATACAATACCGGCATAATAAATATAACAGGAGCGGGCAATATAATATTCGGCGGGGGGATAGAAGGCTCGGGAACGATAAATAAATCAGGAACCGGAAAAGCGCATTTTGAAGCGGGTTCGAAAACGGATTTTGCGGGACAATTCAATGTAACCGGCGGAAACGTGCATTTTTCTACGTCTGCCAAAATAAGTATTATGAATATAGAATCTGCCGGAACGCTTACTTTAGACGCGGATTTTATAGGTTCGCTTACAAGCGTTTTGTGTTTTAACGGCATTACAATAAATACGGCGGACAGTAAACTGTATATTAATAATATATCGACGGCAATGGTGAACGGGACAGTAAACAGGGCAATATTTTACGCAAATACCGTAAACGGAACATTCGGCGATAATAATTTATATGATGCGGTAACCGGAAGCACCGCAAGTTATACGTTTGTATGGCAGCCGGGAAGTTATAATATAAACGGGACGGTTTATAGTCATATGGGGCTTTTGACATATGACAATATGGGGCCATGGAATACTTTTGCAGCTGCGTACAAAGCGGTGACATCGGGAAATACGATAGACTTAATGAAAGATATAACTGCGGCTGCGGATGATGAAGACGCTTTCGGCCTGCCGGAAGACGACAATATTATTATAAACGGAAACGGATATACGCTTGATTCCGCGGGAAAAGACGGACTTGGTTTTGTTTTTAACGGTTCATCTGCAATATTCAAAGATATAAGTTTTACGAATTTTACAAAAGTATTCGGAAGCGGCGGAGCGATTTTAGCAAATAATTCTGCGATAAGTTTAGAAAATACGATATTATTTAGTAATAATACGGCAAATTACGGCGGAGCATTGTATATAAACAGATCGACGGCGTCTTTTTCAGGCGATTTCACGAAGTTTACCGGCAATAAAGCTGCTAACAGCGGCG
Source organism: Endomicrobiia bacterium (assembly GCA_009776745.1). Lineage (GTDB taxonomy): Bacteria > Elusimicrobiota > Endomicrobiia > Endomicrobiales > Endomicrobiaceae > Endomicrobium_B. The sequence goes on from WRNH01000025.1 coordinate 23,807, forward strand.
GAGCTATATATGTTTACGGCGGTTTTGCGGAGTTTAATAATGCTTCATTTGCGGATAATTCGGCCGGAGGGAAAGGCGGGGCCGTATATGTGGAAAGTTTGAGCAATGTGATTTCAGTCGTTCATTTTTACAGTAATAACTCAAATGGCACGGTATTTGAAAATAATACAGCCGCAAATGCAGACAGCGGTAACGGTCTGTATGCCGGAAGCAACAGCGAAATTCATTTTATTACCGATTACAACGCTTCTGTAGAAATGCGGGATTCAATAGCGGGCAGCGCTGATAATGCAAAGATATTTATTGAAGGAGAGGGAGATTTTAATTTGTATGCGGATTCTTTAAATAATCATGCGGATATTTATTTGTCATCGGGCGGGGATTTTAATTTTAATAATGGCGCAAGTTTAAGCGCCGGAGTATTTGAATACGGCACGGGTACGACTGTAAATATGAATGACGGACTGCAGAATAAACTCTATGTTAAAGATCTTAAAGCCGACGGAACATTGAAAATGGACTTGATCAGCGGCGACGCAGGCGATAAAATATATGTTGACGGTACGGCAAGTTTGGGCAGTTCGCCGGAACTTATCACAAATATATCGGCTGCAAATTTCAGAAAACAAATATTTACATTAATTAATTATTCCGATTTAGAAGGAATTTTTAGCGCTTATGATATTATTAATATTTCAAGCGGGGTATATGTTTCCAGCTACAGCCTGCAATATGACTATCTGCTCGAGGATAAAAAGTGGATAGTTCTCATGATTTACGGAGATAATTTGCAAACCTATCTCTCTAAACTTGAAGGAATTACGTTCAACCAAAAACAGACAGCCGGAGTATACGACGCTCTTTCGGCGTATTCATCCGGAGATTTAGATTATATAATAGCCAAAATAGAGGGCTTGGACGAAGCAGCGCAGCGCATGGCGCTTTCACAGGCAGCGGGATATTTTTTAGCCAATGTAATAAGGAGCGGGGGGACAGGTTCCGGAAGCGATGAGATATACGACAGGATAAAAGAAAAAGATGCCGTTGAAGCAAGAACATATGATAATAAAGGGATATGGATACGCGGAAAAGTGAATGCCGTCTCAAATAAAGGTGATGAGAATTCATTGAACGATTATACGGATACGTCGATAGGAGCAATGGCAGGGTATGATTTTTATTTTGCAAACACTGACGTAATATTAGGTTTGTACGGAAGAGCAGATAAGCACAGTATAAAACAAGATCCCGGAAATTCCGCGGATGTTGTTAATGCGGGATTGGGATTATACGGCGGATATGTCAAGAATTTATGGGATATAAAATGGCTTTTATCCGGAAGTATTGATTCTTATGATACGGAAAGATATATACCGTTTGCCGGCAGAAATGCGGCGGCATCGTTTGGAGGGATGACATTAAATATTGATATTGAAGCGGGAATAAAAATGGCATTTGGTGAAAATACAATGCTGAGATACTATGCCGGAGCTGAGATGAGAAACAGCGCATATGATGAAATAAAAGAAAGCGGAGCGCACTCATTGAATTTGACGGTATTTGAAGACGCATATCAAAGAAGCGCGGCAAGAACGGGATTGACGGTGAATTACGAACAAAAAGCATATACATTGTATGCCGGAGGGGAATACAAATATCTTATTGACGGAAATCTGCCGGAACTAAAAAATAAATTTGAAGAAGAAACAAATACGGCATTTTATATAAGAGGTTCCGAAGAAGGAAAAAGCGTACTGGGAGCAAAGACCGGAGTAACCGTCAATGCGGCAGAAAATGTAAAATTATTTGCGAATGCATCATATCATACGGCGGAGAGATACAGCAATATATACGGCAATATCGGGGTGAGGATATTTTTTGCTCCTTCAGAGGACAGATCTGCAAGTGTTGCGGCATTGGCAAATGCTCAAAGAGCCGAAGAAGAAAGAAAAAATCTTGAGGCTGAAATGAAAGCCGCTGAAAAAGAGAAAAATGATTTTACGGATGAAGAAAAATCTGCCGCGCAAAAACAGTCAAAGCTTGAAGCGAAACAAAAGAAAAAAGAAAAAGCAAAAATAGCTGCATACGAGGCAAAGCTTGCAAAGGATGAAAAGAAGGCTCAGGCAGAAGCAAAGAAAAAATCCGATAAAGAAGCAAAAATAATAAAATCAACTAAGAAACAGGCGAAAAAGATTAAAAAACAGGATGCGGCTGAAGCAAAGAAGAAAGCAGATGAAGAAGCAAAGGCCGCGAAGCTTTCAAGAAGACAATCTAAACCGGAAGAAAAAGAAGAAAAGAAAAAAGCGGACGAAGAAGCTAAAGCGGAAGCATTGATTAAAAAGCAGGCAGAGAAAGACGAAAAGAAAACATTGGCTGAGGCAAAGAAAAGAGCGGATGAAGAAACAAAGGCCGCGGAGCTTGCAAGAAGGCAGACTGAAGCAGAAGAAAA
>WRNH01000026.1 GCA_009776745.1 Endomicrobiia bacterium
GTTTATAAGACATATGGTGGATGAACTGTTCGCGCTTAATATACCCGTTGTCACGCCGGCGGGCGGGCTTGGCTGCCATCTTAACGCGAAAGAATTTTTAAGCCACGTTTCTCAGGACAGATATCCTGCCGGCGCGCTTGCCGTTGCCATGTATATAATAAGCGGAATACGCGGTATGGAACGCGGCACTCTCTCCGAACAACGCAATCCGGACGGTTCAGAACCGCTTGCGCATATGGAACTTGTCCGCCTTGCCTTGCCAAGACGCGTTTTTACGCTCTCTCAGGTTAAATACGCGATAGACAGAATTAACTGGCTCTACCAAAACAGAAAATTAATAGGCGGGCTTAGTTTTACGGAAGAACCTAAAATTTTGCGTTTCTTTTTCGGAAAACTTATGCCTGATTCCGACTGGCAGATAAAAATCGTCGAAAAGTTTAAAAAGGATTTCGGCGACAGCCTGTAAAAGATTTAAAACCGGCTGTTTTTTATCGCGCGGCGCGGAAGCCGGCAATGAGAAAATTATTTACGAATATGTGTGAACACGCCCTGATTTTTATGCTGCAGGTATTTGAAAAACTTAAGCGGTATTGTAGCGCGGTTTGCGCTTTATTTTGTTGAGTCTTTGTTTCTGATGTAAGCGGCAAGGTTAAAGTCAAAGCCTTTAATGTGATATGTGAGCCAGTCCGCCATAAGGCGTATTGTTTGTTCAACAATTTTATTATCGTAGTTTTTGCCGTCAAGTTTTTTAAGAATATTGGAAAGTCTGTTTCTTAAATTTTCATGGCTGTTTTTATGTTCAAGTATATGCGGATACCCGCACTCTTCCTGAAGTTTCTCTTCATCGTCAAAATGTTGTATTATGTATTGCGCAAGAAATTCCATGGTTTTTTGTATTTCCGAAACGGCTTTGCCCTGTTCCTTTACGGCTATAAAATCATTTAACGCCGCAAACATACTTTTATGTTGAGCATCTATTGTATTGTTGCCCGTTTCTAATCTGGGATCCCAGTTATATATTTTTTGCATATAGTGTCTCCTTAGCGGATAATGTTTGAATAAGTATAACATTAAAAAAAGGTTATTGTAAAGTTTTTCTGAGCCGTCTGATCGGGTTTGTCATTCAGCCGAACTGTGTCCCGATACGGCGATTCATTTTATTGAATCTTTATCTTTGATATAAGCGGCGAGCTTAAAATCGTCGCCTTTAATATGTTGTGTAATCCATTCGGTCATAAAGCGTATTGTGTGTTCAACAAATTCGTTGCTATAGCCTTCGTTGTCAAGATTTTTAGTAAGAGCGGCAACTTTATTCATTAAATCAATATGACCGTTTATATGTTCAATTATATCAGGATATCCGTACTCTTCCTGAAGTTTTTCTTCGTCGGCAAAGTGTTTTATTATGTATTCTACAAGAAAGTCTATTGTTTTTTGTATTTCCAAAGGGGCTTTGCCATGATCATACGCGGATATCAGATTGTTTAAAGCGGCAATCATACTTTTATGCTGAGCGTCTATTGTTTTGTTGCCCGTTTCTAAACTTGGATCCCATTCATATGTTTTTTGCATGCAGATCTCCCTATCAATTTAGAGTCTGTCGACAGGCTCTTAGTATAACATTAAAAAAAATGCATTGAAAGTTGTTTTTTTGAAAAAAAATACTTGACTTAGCATATATGTTAAGTTTATCATATATTTTACATAAAATACGGAGGGATGAAAAATGAGAAAACCGGATTGTTTTAAAATTTTACTCTTGTTGTTTGTTGCCGCGGCAATGGTTATGGGATGCTCGGCAAAAAAAAGCGGCATATCTTTAAACGATATGAAAGAGCTGGTGAAAGATCACGCTTTGGTTGTCGCTTATAATGACGGCGCGGTTAAAACTTATGACGATAAAGGAATAAAACCTCTTTTTAAGCATCTTGAAAACGGGAATTTTAAAGACAGTTATGTTTTTGATAAAGTTACCGGAAAAGCATCTTCGCTTATACTTGCTTACGGCGGAGCGGATAAGCTGCATACCGGCATTCTTTCAAAAGAGGCCGTGCCTGTTTTAAAAAAATATAATATCAAGTATTCCGCGGATAAGATCGTTGACTATATAATTAATAATACCGGCGATGATAAGTGTCCTATTGAAAAGACCGTCGCAAATATAGACAATCCGCAAGAAGCGTACAAAGTTTTGAAGGAAAAGTTTAACGAATAATTACGAATAAACGGCGTTACCGTTTTGTTTTTTTGTCTTTGCCGTCAATTCGCGATTGGTTTTTTGTTCTTCTGGCGAAAAGCAGCCCTACTTCAAATAAAAGATAAGTCGGCACCGCAAGCGCGATCTGGCTTATCACGTCGGGCGGCGTCAGAATCGCCGCGACAATCAGTACGCCTATAATAATATAAGATCTTTTGGAACTTACCGATTCATAAGAAATAATCCCTGATTTTATAAGCGAATAAGTGATCAAAGGGAACTGAAACATTATTCCGAAAACTACAGAAAGGGTCAAAGAAAGCGTTACGATATTCGATACGCCGAAAACGGGCTGTATATGCGGCGAAGAAAAACTTAATCCGAATTTGATTATCATCGGCAAAATCGCAAAAATACAAAAAAGTATTCCGAAGCAAAATAGAAAAGTTGACGAAAACACAATGGACTTGATAAACTTCTTTTCTTTGCTGTATAAAGCGGGCAGGATAAAATCCCAGATATTTTTAACTATATACGGAAATGAGAGGATCAAATCCGTAAAAAGAGCTATTTTCATCTGCAATATAAATACTTCCATCGGAGAAAAATAATTTAAAGATATATTTGAATCGCCAATAAGAAGCGTTATAAAAAAGTCCAAAACTTTAGGAGATATCCAAAAACAAAAAGGCAGCAGTACGCCTATGCAGATAAAACTGCGTATGAGCGCTTTCCTTAATGCGGCCAAATGCTGCGAAAGGCTTTCGTCTTTATCCGTCATGGATTATTGTTCGCTTCTTTATTTTCTATGCTGACGGATTTGCTGTCAGCCTGTTTGGCTTCTTTTTCTGCGGATTCTTTGAGAGATTTAACTTCGTTTTCTATGGATTCTCTGGCTTTTTTAAATTCGTACGAAGCCCTTCCGAGCGCCCTTGCGAGCTCGGGAATCTTTTTTCCTCCGAATAAAATTACTATAGCCAGAATAATTAAAAGTATTTCACTCATTCCTAGAGACATGGCAAACTCCTTTAGAAATATAAATATATAAAATATAAAGAATAAAACATTTTCAAATTTTGGTCTTTGCCGTTTTTATATTTTATATATTATATTCTCTTCTGTTCTTTAACTCCGTAAATTTTAATATTGCCTTCCGACGCAGCTACGCATGCTCCGCAGCCTATGCACTTTGCGGCTGAAAACATAGGTTTTCCGGCCGTCAATGCCAGCGCTCCGGTAGGACATGCTTTTGCGCACGCGGCTAATTCGTTAAAATTTTCAGCCGGCGGAGAAATCATTCCGATCCGCAAAACTTTCTTTTCGGCAAGTGAAATCTTTTTCAGCGCTCCGGCCGGACACGCCGCCGAACATTTAATGCAGTCATACTCACAAAAATTTTTACCGTAATCTATGCTTACCGCCCCATAGTTGCCGTCGGCTTTTTTGATTATATTTGCAGGACAAACCTTAACGCAAAGATTACAGTTTAGGCATTTGTTCGCAAAACGTTCTTCGTTTACCGCTCCCGGGGGAAGAATTACGCCCGAAAATCTTTCGGATACGGTTTTCTTTATTACCGCGCCGGCTTTTGCCGCAGCTGCAAAAACGGCGACGGTCGAAGCCGTTAAAATCAGGCTGCGCCTTTTGAAGCTGAATTTGATTTTTTCTTTAGGAGCTCTTGCGTATTTTACGCCCTTTTGAGGGCACGCGTTAAGGCACTTTAAACATTTTATGCAGATTTCGTTTGTAACGGTTTTTTCCTTTGAATCTATGCATCCGGCGGGACATGCTTTTTCGCAAATCCCGCATGAACCGCAGATATCTTTTTGAAGATATATTTTTTTGACCGAAAACTTTGATATCAAACCGAGCGCTGTTCCCACAGGGCAAATATTAGCGCAGAAAAATCTGCCTCTCATAAACACAGCAAATGATATTATAATCACGGCAATTATGCCGGCTGCGGATAATGTAAAAGCCGAACCGAAATATGTATACGGTTCAGCCAGACGCAGTATGTAAACTGTGCCGCCCGCCAGCGTTCCGAAAACGGCTGCGGCTATTATATACTTGAAAGGCATATTTTTCTGCTTTCCGAAGTTGTTCTTTTTAAACGCGCCTATCAGTTCCTGAAACAAACCTAAAGGGCAAAGCGTTGAACAGTATATTCTTCCGAAGATGACGGTAATTATTAATATAAAAAGCAGCATAACTAAAGCGGCGGCTGAAAAATCTATAAATACTCTTTGCAGCGCTGCCGCGAACTGTAAGTCAAATATTTTTACCGGATAAAACAGCCCTGCGAAAGCGGCAGCCGCTAAAATTCCGACGCAAATCGCGATAATCAATCTGATACGATAGAGAAACATTTTTTTATTTTATACCGCCGGTCTTTTTGATTTTAAATCTTTTACGGTTTCGTCGACCATTACCAAAAGCGTCGGAATGTCAAGAAGCTGGGGGCAGTGCTCTTTGCAAAACCCGCATTTTATGCATTTATCCGCTTTTTCTCTTTCTTTGAGCGAATCATATTTTTTAATGAAAGCTTCGGCTTCACCCGTCGCTTTATAATCATTATATGCGTCAAAAATAAACGCTATTGCTATCCCTGTGGGGCAGTCTGCGCAGTAATTACAGGTAGTGCAGTTTATTTCGCCGTGCTTTTGAACTATCATAGCCACTTTTTCGGCGATTTTTTCTTCTTCTTCGGTAAAAGGTCTGTAATTAATGAAAGTTTCAACGTTTTCTTCCATTTGCTGTAAAGTGCTCATACCGCTTAAAACGGTAAAATTATTTTCTCTTCCGGCTACCCAGCGCAATGCAAAAGACGCTTGCGTGTCATTAGGCGCTTCATCTTCAAGAACGGCTTTTGCCGAACCCGTAAGTTTTGTTAATGCGCCTCCTCTTAAAGGCGACATAGGCAGCACCGGAATATTTGCTTTTGTTAAAACTTCGTAATTTTTATGAACGTTTCTCGGCGCGCGGGGGTCGGCATTCGGTCCCGGCTCGTAAAATTCTTTCCAATCAAGATAGTTAAGCTGTATCTGGCAGAAATCCCAAGAATGCGCATTCGCTATTTCTTCCAAAAGCTCGGAATCTCCGTGATAGGAAAAGCCTATATTTCTCACTTTGCCCGCTTTTTTAAATTCCGTAAACAGTTCGTACACGTCGAACGCGCGGAATTTGTCTATTGTCGTAACGGAGATATTGTGCGCCATATAAAAATCAAAATAATCGACCCGGCATTTTCTTAACTGTTCTTCAAAAGCTTCTACGACTTCTTCTTTTGAATCCATCGCGCGAAACGGACTTTTTGTCGCAAGAAAAAAGCTGTCTCTTTTATAATTGCTTAAAACTTTGCCTACGGCATTTTCCGATTCTCCGCCGTGATAAAACCAGGCCGTGTCAAAATAATTGACTCCGTGGCGCATAGCGTGATCCGTCATTTTTTCAAAATGGGGCATATCAATGTTTGCAGATCTCGGGTCGCCGTCTGTCGTAGGCAGGCGCATGCAGCCGAATGAAAGCAGAGGGATGTCCAGATCTTTAAATTTTCTTGTCACGACCTGCCCCGCTTTTATTATTTCTTTAGGCGCGTTATTTCCTAATCCGCAGCTGTTCAGCACGGCGGCCCCGCCTATAGTTAACAATGAATTAACTATGAATTCGCGTCTTTTCATTATTTCCCCCTTTTTGGAAGCTGAGATGTTGAGAGGAGCTTTCTAGAAGATGAGAGGGTGGGAAGCGGAGAAGTTGAGAGGAGCTTTCTGGAAGATGAGAGGTTGGGAAGCTGAGAAGTTGAGAGGAGCTGTGGTCGTTTCTTCTTTGTCGTTGTCATTGTCTTTGCTCATCTTCCCAACATCCCATCTTCTCATCCTCTGCCCTTTCTTTCTTTGCTCATCTTCCCAACATCCCATCTTCTCATCCTCTGCCTTTTCCTTCTTTTCCCAACATCCCATCTTCTCAGCTTCTGTTTTTTAACTCCACACTTTTTATTATAATATCTCTCTCTAATTATTTAAAAGATTATATACACAGGCCGGACAATTTTTGTGAAATGAATCAAAGCGTCAACAAAATAAATTATATAAAAAATGTTACCGTTTGGCAAAAATAAAATGTAAAATATAAGAAAGTCTGATTTTGAACCGGTTTTAAACAATACGGTTTAAACCGAAAACGGCGGTCAGGCGGAAAACGGGAGGACGTATGAAAAAAGTATTTTTCAGATTTGTCAGCGTTGCGGCTTTATGCGTTACGCCGGCAATGTTTGTTCCGGCAAACGCGGTGGAAGGCATTGAAATGAGTAAGAAAGTTCTTGTCGTATATTATTCATGGTCGGGCAATACGGCTGAGCTTGCAAAAATTATACAAAAAGCAACGGGCGGAGATATTTTTGAAATTCAAACGGTAAAACCGTATCCTAAAGAATATAAAGCCGCTACAGAGCAGGCAAAAAAAGAAATAAACGACGGGTATAAGCCCGCAATAAAAGAAAAAGCGGACAATATAGGCGAATATGATGTTATTTTTATAGGTTCGCCGAATTGGTGGGGTACGATAGCGCCGGCGGTAACGACATTTTTATCCGAACATGATTTGTCCGGCAAAACCGTAGCGCCTTTCTTTACTCACGGCGGCGGCGGAATGCAGAGATGCGCTTCCGATACGGCAAAACTTCTTCCGGATTCAAAAGTCGCGGATGCGCTGTCTTTGTCCGGAAACAAAGTAAAGAGCGCTCAGAAGGAAGCGGAAGAATGGGTGAACAAAATTATTAAATAAAACGGTTTTTAGAGACGCCGAATTCATTAATTGGGTCTCTCTAAAAACCTATCTAAAGCGATGTCATTCCCGTGAAAACGGGAATCCATTTTTGTCGTTATCGTCGGACACATTTAAAAACAGCATGGATACCCGTTTTCACGGGTATGACAAAATTGGGTTTTTAGAGAAACCCAATTCCGTATCTTTGGCCATGTAAATTTACAAAGATTTCACGTTGTTTTCTGTATATATTTTTTATTTTAATATAATATATTAATATATTGGGGTTTAAAATATATTGAAAATTGAGAATATAAGCGCTATCCTATTATTATGGCAAGAGTAAAAATAATTTATCATGTTTTATTAAGAAAATCACATGCCGCTAAAATTGCGGCGGTTGTGGTTTTTGCTATGTTTATGAACATGCTTAATTTTGGCGTTTTTATGAGTTTTGGCGATATAAAACCCGACGGTTCCGCGCTGAAGTTTGAAAATGAGCTCGGAAGAATTTGCAGCGCGGTCAACCTTCCGATCAAGATCGTCAGTGACATGTACAAAAAATGCAAAGAAGTGACAAGAAATAATAAAGATAAAAGCAATAATGCCGACAATAGGCTTTTTGCATTGATGATACCCGTGAAACAGGCTAAAAAGCAGGGAAGCATTTTGCGGCCGGAGGCAGTCGCTCCTTTTAGCGGCGGAAAATTTGTATTTAAATCCGAAATCTTTTCTTTATTCGCCGATCCTCCGCCGAAGTACGGCAGCATGTTTAATTATTTGGCAGGCATTGATATGGTGAGATTTATGCTGCTGTTATTAATGCTTATGCTTTTATTGCCCAGAGGAATTCCCGTAAAAATTAAAAATTTTATAAATAATAATTTTGCGTGTCCCGTCTTTATGTTTAATAAAGCCGGGATTTTCATTTTATTACGGAACGCAAAAGGAGACTCAAATGAAAACAATTAATAATTTTATCGCGGGGGTCCTGCGGCGGCTGAAAAAGCCGGCAGGGCTGACTTTAAATTGGGTAAAAGATTTAAATTCCGTGAAAATAATCGCTTTGATTGTCATTAATTGTTTCCTTCTAACTTCAGTATACGGACAGGCCGCAGCCGCGGTCATTGATAATGTGAAAGCAGCCCAGAATTTCAAGCAGATGTTTGAAGATTTTAATCTCCCTTATTCCTACGGCAAGATAACTTCCGCGAATTTTGCGGGAAGCGATGCCGTTGTTATCAATATTCAGGACTTGCATTCCCATCCCGACGTCCAAAAAAATATAAGCAAGATCATAGATCTTTTTGACCGGAAATACGGCGTAAATACGGTTTATCTGGAAGGCGCTTACGGGCAGGTCGATACTTCATGGCTTTCGGTAAGCGACAGGGATTTAAGGGAAACAATTTTAGAGTCAATGCTTAACAGCGGAAGATTGACCGGCGCCGAATATTATTCCGTAATAAGCGGCCGCCCGAAAGTTATAAAAGGTTTGGAAAACGAAAAAGAGTATCTGGGGAATTTGCAGAGATTCGGAAAAATACTTGAATTTCAGGATGAAATAACTCTTATTATCAACAGTATGTCGCAAGACATTGACAAACTGAAAGAGACATATTATAACAGGCAGCAGAAAAAGATTGAAGAACTTTCAAAAGAATACTACGACGGAAAAGTTGAAGCGAAAAAATATTTCGCTCTCATATACAAATACACTGACAGGCTCGGCATAGACATATACAAGTATGAAAATATAGACGCCTATAAATCGCTGCTTGCCAATGAAAGAAATCTTGATTACAAGAGAATTTCATTTGAATTAAACGCTCTTATCTCTAGCCTCAAGGATCTTCTTCCGTATCAGGCGTATAAACTTATAGTCGATAATACCGCTAATTTCACGGAAATAGACAAGCTGTACGTTTATCTTATAAAGTTTGCCAGAGAGCATAACATTAACCTTGAGGTGAACTTTCCGAATCTTAACAGATTTCTGGATTATGTCGATCTCAGCCAGAAAATAAATCCGCTGGAACTTATAAAAGAAGAAAAGAAACTTATTGACGAAATAAACGAGAAGTTTTCGGCCGACCCAGGCGAACGCAATGTTGTGTTTATGGTATCTTTCCAGAGATATCTTAAAGATTTCATGTCCAGCAAAATAACTTCCGACGATTACAGATATTACGAAGAAAACAAAGAAGAGTTCCGTAATTTGTGGGTAAGGTACATAGATAACAAAAAAATAGAACTTTTGGACGAGTATCGGAAAGTTGCCGAGGAATTTTATGAGGTAAACATAGCCAGAAACAAATATTTCTTTGACAATATCGAGGGTTTAGAAGCTATAGAGACGCTTTCCGGCGTAAACACGGACGGAGACGCCGCCGAGCAGGTGATCAAATCGCTTAAAGACGCAAAAAATATATATGTGATAGTTACCGGAGGGTTCCATACCGACGGAGTTGCCGAATATCTGACCGAGAGAGGAGTTTCCTCGTTAACCGTTACTCCGAATGTGGCCGGCGGAGTCAAAGCCGCGGAAGAAACATATTACCGGATAGCAAAAGAACAGAGCGAAACGCTGTTCAACGCATTGGCTGCTTTGAATTTGACACAGTTTGTTGAAAAGTCGCAAGCGGATTCGGTGAAACAGTATAAAGCGGTAGCCGAATCAATTATAAACTCCGGAGAAATCACCCCGGAAGACATAAAGAATATTAACAAATTTCTTAACGCTATGTTGAAAGATAATAATGATTCCGCAATAGTGTCAATAGAATATAACGGCGAAAACGATATAAAGCTTAGTATAGACAAAGAAGTTCTTTCTTACGATGCTGCCGTGAAGCAATTCATACCTTCAGCCTCCGAAACAGGCAGGTATAAGTCAATACAGAGCGAAAACCCTATTTTAATAGCGTCATCCGTCGCGCTTGGCGCCTCAATTGTTATGATCGGGCTGGGTTTCTTGACGGTTCTTCCTTTGCTTCCTATTGTCGGGATCTTTGGCGGAATTGGAGCCTTATCCATTTCGTTTTTAAGTTTATCGGCAGCTAATAAACTGAAAATGCAAAAAGCCAAAAACGAATTAGCCAAAAATTCCATGGCGGAAACTGGAGAGCGGAGGCCGGATTACAGAATTTTCCTTAAGATACTGGAGAATATTTCGCTTGATTCAAGAAAAAAACTTATACCTTTGATGCTGAAAAACGGCGATTCTCTGTCTTCCGTAGACTTGTCAATAATCACGGAAGCCGCCGGAGTTCAAACCGAGATCGAAAGAATAAACTCTGAAATCACCAAGATAAGCGAAGAACTGGAATCCGCCAATCTTGTAAGAAATGAAAGAAGAGAAAAAAATAACAGAAAAGCCGAGCTTGGCGAGAGAAAAAGCAGACTTGAAGCCGAACTTCAAAAATTGGAAAGCAGACTGTCGGCTGAAATTTACGACAGGGTCGGCGATAACGATATTGCGATGTTTTTTGACGGCGGAGCGGTGCATCTTAACTACGATATTTTGTCGAAACTCTTTTTTGACGGCGACAGGGTAAAAAATCCGAGCCTGCTTGAAACTTTCATAAAACATGAGATCAGACATGCAAATTTTGGAAAAAAAGGTTTATCCAAATTCATAAGAGACCGCAATATAGGCTGGCTTGAAGAACTGTTGGTTTCGCTTGGGGATCTCCGGAGTTTGATAGGAGCATATGCGTCGAACATTGCTTTAAAAATTAAAATAAAACGCAAGATTGACGAACTTAAAAGTACGGAAGACGACAAAACGTTTGTTGAGCAGCTCATCGGGGTCCCCGTGCATTTGACGGAGGGATTGACCGCCGAAGAACAGGCAGAATTAAAAAAACCGGATTTGAGCGGTCTGCAGAAAGCGCAGCTTGTAAGAGCCGTTACCGTTTTAGGAAAAGATTTTGTTACTTTTTTTATAACAAAACAGATGGATAAATACGGTCCTGCGGCATTAAACAGCATACAAACAATAAATCAGATTATTGCAGCGGCGGAAATGGTTGAAGGCGGTATTATCGAGCTTGGGACCGGAGCCGGAAAAACGGACGCGTTCCAGCTTGCGACTGAAAAACTTTTAAGCATGGGTAAAAATATTTTATTCCTTACAAATACCGAGGACCTTGCAAAGAGAGACATCAGAGGAATATTTGAAGATATTTACAAAAACCAAAAACAAATGATAAAACTCGGCGTTCTTAAAGACGGCGAGCCTTTGCAATTTGGTTTTGTTCACGAATCCGACGATTCAAAGACTATTTTATACAGCTGGGCAGGGAATGGCGTTGAAGAAAAAGTTGCCGATAAAAGGGCTGTTTACGGAACGGCAAGAGCCGTTGCCGGTTCGTCAGCCGCGGCTTTAGTCTGGGATATTGAAAGAGACGCATGGGCAAAAGAAAGCGAAAAAACAATAACACAGGGCAGGAAGAAGTGGGTTCTTCTTTTGGACGAAGCCCACAGGCTTCTTTTGCAGGAAGCAAACAATACTTTTTCTACTTCCTACGGACAAAGAAGAGACGCTTTGAAAAATGCAATGCAGCAAGAGATAGCCCATAATGTCGCCCGGGCTTTTGTTGAAGGGCAGGATTACAAAGTCGAAGGTTCTAAAATAACGATATTTGACAAAGCTAAAAGGAAAGCAATACGGCAATACAGAGAGAACGGAGGGATTGGAGCAGAAGCCGACATTCTTGCCAGAATCAGCAATTCTTTGACCGCAAAACATTATAAACTCGGTTCGGACTATAAGGTTATGATCGATCATACGCCGGAAGGAGATTATGTTAAAGTCGCACTCTTGGATAAAACGACTAAAGAAACAAAAGGCAGCGTAAAGTTAAGCAATAATCTTCATTATGCTTTGGAACTTGCAGTAAAAGACAGAATTGATGCCGGAGAAAGCGGCTATGCGGAATTCAAAGGGAAAGAGATCGCCTACTCTTCCGAAACGATGCAAAGCACGTCAATGACGTTAAACGTATTTCTTAGCGAAAGCGAAGTGATTGAGAGCTGGGCGGGCGCTACGGGTACTGCCGACGCGCACGCGATGGAAGCATATTACGGAAAGAGAATTATTTCATTGGGAAGCGAAGGCGGAGCCAATCCTATTCAAGTTGCGAGTCATATGACCGCGGATGAGGCCGCTCAAGAAGCAAAACTGATGAATGCCGCAGAAAGAATAAATAATATGGACGGAAAAGGAGTTCTGAGCAAAACCCTTACTCTTGTAAGAGCAAAAAGTACGGTAAAAGCTGCAGATTTTGCAAAAAAACTGTCCGAACAATACGGAAAAGAAAGAGTGTATACGATAACCGACGCGGATGATTTGTCCGCGATCGATGAGAATCTTATACGGAAATATGCGGATATGCTTGGAGAAACGGAAGCAAACGCGACGGAAGCGGATAAAGAAAAAGCCGCAAGAGAAAAAGCCGAATTTTTGGAAAAAATAAAAGACTGGAAAATAGTAGTTGAAGACGGACAGAACAAACTTAAACCCAATCCTAAATCCGCCACCATTGAAGATATCGTACAAATTTTAGCGGCAGCCGCGCCCGGCATGTTTATAGTAGGGACCAACCTCATTGCTACCGGCATCAATGCAAAACCCATGGGCGAAGTAAAGCGCATGATAAGCATAAATACCGTTTTTGACAAAGACCATTTTGTAGAGGAACAAAACAAAAACAGGGTCGGAAGAAACAAATCCATAGGTTTGTACATCAATATTTTCGCTTTATCCGACATAGATAAAGAAGAGATGACGCAGGATGACAGAGACGTGCTGGAGTCAAAACTGAAACAGAAACACAGAAGCATTTCCGGAGCCAGAGCTGAACAGAGAGTCGTAAACATGACGGCGGGAGTAGCGGGCATAGGCGATGCCGAAAGAGATTTTATCAAGAGTTTTATGAATGAAACGGACAATATGTATAACGATTTTGCAATAGACCGGCAGGGCAAAGTATCTTCTTACGGCAAGTCCGACGCGATAATGACAAGCATCAATAATATAAAAGACAGCTATACTTCCGGCGAACTTGCGGGAAACCTGCAGCTTCAGCGTTACGGCCAGGATTTTTGGGATCTTATTAAAGAGTTCGCGCAAGTCAGAGAGTCTTATAATACCGACGAATGGATAGGTCTTTTGTTCGGCATGTCGAAGGAGCGTTTTAAATCGGAATATTCGTTAAGCAATGAGAGAGTCGAGGAGTTAAGAACGGCTTTAGAAGCGTCTTTAGACGAATCATGGCTTGAATTTTCAAGCGCGCTGTCAGACGCTAATTATAATATGGGCAATATTTTCAAAAATGAGTTTTTTCAGGCTTTTTTCCAGTTCGGAGAAGTTGAACAGGACACTGAAAAAGCGGCATTGCTTGCCGGATTAAAGGATGATTTTGCCTTCAAGATACAGCAAAGGGCTTTTGACAAAATAAGAAAAATCAATAATGAAAATATCGCAAGGCTGACCGCAGGTTTAAACTCCATTGATGCTTTGCGCGAAAAAGTTATTTTAAAATACGCCGATGAAATTATGAGGAATTCAAATGCCGCCAAAAAGGCGTTTGACAAATTATCGGATAGAGAAAAAGAGTTGGAGAAGGAAAAAGCAAGGAAAGAAGCCGAGGCGGAGTTAAATGACTTTGCGGTTCTTCGCAGTATTGCCGTATTAAGGCGTGCCGGCGAAGATCCAAGATACATAGAAATGAAGACGGTTGAAGTAGCTCCCGGGTTGGCGCGGCTTGAGATGTCTGACAATAGCGATGTGTATAGAGACGCGGAAAAATGGTTTGATGAATTGAAGGGTAAAGAAAAAGATGCGGAAATAGAAAAATCAAGAGAAGAATTAAAAGCGGAAACCGCAGAACGTTTGCGCCGGGCCGTTATATTGCAACGCGCAAAATCCGATCCGAAAATAGCAAATCTTATTCCCGGCATGCATTTGACCATACAGGATATTGACAACCAAGCGCAGGCGCATAGAGACGCGGAAAAATGGTTTGAAGATCTGTCTGCGGAAGAGAAAGCCGCAGAAATTGAGAAAGCCGGAACCGACGATCTTTTAATAAACAGAGTTTTGCCGAAATATAATGTTTTTAAAGAATCCGATATTCTTGATAAAGCCGTTTCGCGGTTTGGCGGATTGTCCGATAATGAAAAAGACGCGGAAATCGCAAAAATCAGAAAAGAGGAAAAATCTAAGTTATTTGCGCAGTCAAGTTTTAAGAAAGTCCTTAACAGCGATATAGAACTTCCGGAGCGCAGTTTTAGAACAAAATCCGTGAAGTTCGTCCACAAAGTTATCGGGCAGATAATGAAAGCTTCGGCATTGGTCACCAAGACCGCGCTTATCGGATCCGGAGCGGTATTGCTTGGGAAAATTCTTGCAGGTTTTACTATCGGAGGAGCGGTATTGTTTTCGCCCGGTATTTTGGCTGCGGCGCTTGTCGCGTTTGTCGCGATAGCGGTAAGTTTTGCCATAAAACCTTTGTTAAATAAAATAAATTATGAACTACAGGTCAAAGGGATAAATTCGGAACTCAATAAATACGCAAGCACCGGAGACACAAGATATTTCAAAGGCGCTTTGCTGTCTTTTGTAAATAAAACTTTGAGCGGCATTATACAGATATCCGGCATCGGCGCCATAGCATTGCTGGCTTTTGCTTTTGTATTCGGAGCGCCAGCGCTTGTTACGGCTGCTTTGATCGGCGGCTTGACGGCTTTGGGCGCGGCGGCGTTTTTAATTTTGTTTAATGCGGCGTTCAAAACTGTTCCGAGAAGCTTCAAAGGTATCAAAAATATCAAAATACCCGCAAATCCGCAGGAAAACAAAACAAGAGTGATACTCGGAGCTTTTGTTACGGGTTTGATAGGTTTGTCCGCGGCCGTTCTTTTCCCTGCCGCAGGTATTGCCGCCGTAATTGCCGGAATTGCCGCGATCGGCATGTTTTTGCTGACTCAGTCGGGGATCTTCAGACGGCTGCTTGGGGACAGTTCGGCAGTTCAGACAAAAACTATTTTTGGGTACGGGCTCGGGACTTTGGCTACTATAATTCCGGTCTTAGTTTTGGCAAAGTTCGGAATTATTACGCTTTCGGCTTTAGGCGTCGCATTGGGCGCATTGTTCCCGATGATGATCGTTATGGCAATGATAGGTTTAGGGGTTTATTTTGCAAATACAAGGTATATAAACAAACCTCTTGACAGTATGAAGAAGCCTAATATGGCAGCTAACTTTTTTAAAATATTTGCGCCTCTTTCGGTCATATTAGCGTCCGTTATTTTTGCTGTATTGAAAGGGAGCGCGGTTGTTGCCGCGCTTGCGGCCTTTGTTTCTCCGGTCTCCTGGGGGATCGGCCTCGGCATTGCCGTGATATTTGTGGGATTATTATATTGGGAGAAATCAAGACCTTTCGCGAAAGTCCTTTTAGCCGCTTTAGGTTTCGCGATACCCTTGAGCGGCGCCGTAGCGCAGGTTCAGGGACATGAGCAGCAGGCTATTATGGACATAATATCAAGAACCATGGGTATGGGAACTCGGGGAGAAACAACGGAAGACGCGTCTTCAATAAAGAGTTCTTATGACGAAGCCATGGAAATAAGTTCGCAGGCATCTTCTGCAAAATCAAGCTCGGAGGTTGACGAATCGGTCAATGCTCTTCTGGGTTTATCGGGCAATATTAAAAGTCAGATAGAGTTTTTGGAAGCTAGAGAAAGTGGACTGGATGATAATGACGCGGAAGCTAAGTCCGAGATTGAAGAACAAATAAAAGACGCCAGAGAAAAGCAGTCTGCCGTTTTCCAGATGGCGGTCGAAGCTCAGATGAGGCTGAATAATATGAGAGCTTATCTTACCGAAGAAGAGCTTAAGATCGAGCAGGCGGAGTCTATTTTGAAGGGGTCTGCGAACGCATTAGCCCGCGTATTGGGAATTCAGTTTAATCCTGTCGATGCTGCCGCCGAATTGTCAAAAGTAACGACAAACCTTCTTAATTTTTCTCAAAGCAAAATAGTTGAACTCAGAGAAGATCAGATAATAACTCCCATGAGCATAATCGCGCAGTTTCTTTCAGCCGAAACGGGAAAACCGTACAAAGGTTATGAAACGGGGATAGCCGGATTATACGAATCATTATTGAATGACGGAGATTCCGTAGTTTTGTACCAAAGAGGGATCGGCGATAATTACGGGCGTTTTATATCGTTGACGGCTGCAAACGGCAATATAATGATCCAGGACGGCAATTTAAATACGACAGTGGAAAGGAACAAACTTTCGGAATATTTGAACGATACTTACGGCTGGACAAGAGGAGCCGTTCTTTCGTCTAAAGAATTAAATTCAAATACAAGCAGCTATCCTATTGATACCGATACGATGAAAAAAATTGAAGGAGCGGAATATATACAGTATCAGGGCAACCTTGAGCAGCTGAGAATAAAAATGTTTGAAAGCGTAATTCCGCTGATGTATTTCAATAATAATGAATTCTATTTGTCTCAGCTGTTAAGAGAGTACAATAATGATATAAACGCGATACTCAATACGGTGCTTATACCCGAGGCCGAAAAGAACCGCGCTGCAGGAACTCCCACAACAAGTTTCGGAACAACCGCCCAGGTCCGGCCTGGCGCGCAAGCCGGACCCTCGCAAACGCCTGCAGGGGCTGCTGCGGATAATATTCCGGGCAGAGGCGGAATGACCGGCACGAATATTTTATATGACAGGGTCAACCTTACAAACGTAACCATGGAAGTGCAGAGATTGATAGAAAGATATCCCCATTTAAGAAATTCTACCGCGCTTGCCGAAGTTTTGGTGCAGCAGGCCGCTTCCGACGGAAGCATGTCTCTTCGGACATTGCAGACTTTACAGCGCACGAACAACTTTTTATACACGATGCGCCGCGGAATGTCCATGCTCGATATGCTTGACGCTCAGGGCGGATACAATATAAAAGGGTTTTTATCGGATATGCCTATAGTTTCGGTACTCGGAATGATTGAGCAGTCATTGGCTTTAGCCGAGCAGGACGGCATAAGAAGGGTAAAGCTCGAATTTCAAAATCAGCTCGGATACCAGACCGGCGGACATGCGATTGATCCGAGATATGCACTTATGCCTAAAGAAGACAGGGATATAAAATACCAGCTGTCGCAGTATGACAATAATCCGGCGAGGACTTTCGATCATCTTATGTTTCCGTTTATTTTCGCCCAGAACGGACTGGGGCAGTATCTGCCGGCTAATTATGAATTATCGCCGAAATTACGCGAAACTATAATGAAAGATTATGACGAAAAAATTCACGACAGCCCTGATGCGTGGGGACAGCACATATTTAAAAAATACGGCAGAGACATTTTGATAGACGCTTTAACGCAGTACGCCGACAGAAGCGCGGACACAACAAGAAGAGTTACCTCTTTGGATTTTATAGAACTCTCGCGTCTTCTCGTAAAGATGCCGGATCTTTATTACAGAACGATAAGCGGTACGGATTTATGGCTTAACCAGTCCGGAGAACTCGGCAGATCGGAAACTACAAGAAGAAGCATATATATTCCGTTCGTAACTCCGATAATCGATGAAACGGGCGATATGCAGAAACTTATAAAAAAGATACAGCATATGAGCGGAGGTTATTCTTCGGCTGATGTGGCGAATATCGTCAGAGGTCTCACCGATGAGGGACTTCCCAAAGAACTTGGCATGTACAGTTCCATTGATGAAAATACGGTCATAGAAATTGTACAAGATATAACTCCGTGGACTGCTCTGGATCACGCCGCTAACAAACAGTTTAAAACAGCCGCGGTTTCCAAAAGCGTGACGGATGGGATACGCAGACTGGAAAGAGACAGTATCGGCGGCATTGCGGATTCGGCGCAGTGGGCCGGCGATATGCTTGAGAAATATAAAGCCGACATTATTATTGACACGCTCAAACAAAAAATAGCGGAAACTAAAAAAGATAAAAAACTTTTAAGCAGTCCGGAATTCTATAATGATCTGCAGAATCTTGTCGACCAGTTTAACAGCAGCAAAGATTCTTTAAAAATACTGAAGGCAGACGACGCGGATAGAGTTATCGCTTCCGCGAACGCGCTCATTGAGAAAAAAGAGACGGAAATAGGCAAAGTTGAATTGACGGAATTAAAGAACCTGATAAAAAGGAATCTTAAATCTAAAAGCGGTTATCTGCCTTCGGATGATGAAGTCCTGCGTCAGGCTCTCAGAAAAAATAATAATAATGTGTATAAAACTTTCCAGCAGCTTCTTTATGAAAATCTTTTCCTTGAACCCGCGATGATGGCCGACGGAAACGTAGTCGGAATGAGCTGGGCGGACGTAAAGACAGGGCAGGAAATAGAGTGGCTTGATAAGCCTGAAAAAGTCCTTGAATGGAATAACGGCTGGACTGCGGCGGATTCGCCGGAAGCGGTAACATACAATAAAATTATCAAAGAAATGGCAGACGCTTTGAAAAAAGGGAATTTCATACCGCAGGATTATGTAATGTCCAGAGAAGCGGATTTCAGCATACGTTATGATTTTTCGACATATGCCTACAGCGGCGACTTGGATCTCAGAATGGACAGGATGTTTGAAAAATACAAGATTTGGATACTTCAGGACGCTTTGAAACAGGAATTTGCAAGAAGCGAAGCGGAAGGAAGGGAGCCCGACGCTTATACGGTTGAAATGCTTCTTGACAATATATCTCTTATGGCGGACAGTTTCTATGCCCAGCAAAATAAAACAGATTTGGTCGGACAGATAAGAAACGGCGTTTTCAACGTGTCTTCTTCGGATCACGTAGTAGTTCCGGAAACTCTTGT
This sequence comes from Endomicrobiia bacterium, assembly GCA_009776745.1. GTDB lineage: Bacteria > Elusimicrobiota > Endomicrobiia > Endomicrobiales > Endomicrobiaceae > Endomicrobium_B. The sequence continues at coordinate 18,836 of WRNH01000026.1, forward strand.
TAAAGACGTTCTTTCAATTTTGGGCATGCCTGCGGATTTTAAACTGGACGGAAAATTAAAAAGCGCGATGATCCAATATTATCAGGATAATAAAAACGCTTTAGACATATCTGGCAGTTACGCATGGATAGAGGCTCTTATCGCAAGATATCAGGGCGATATCATCCTTAACGCTTTTATACAATACAAAAAAGAGAATTCCGTAGGTTTTAAGGATATAGCCAAAATGATATTAGGTCTGGGCGCGGACATTTTCGGCTTTAATAAAAATATAAAAGATTTTTCAATAAGAGCGACTGCCGGCTTTACCGGAAGCAGCCCCGCGGTACAGCTTGCCAGCAGAATTACCAGCATAAATTATGAGTCAAGAGGCGAAACGCTCATGCAGTGGTACGCTGCTCCCGGATCTTTGAACTTTTATACGAAAGATGACGCGGACAGCGCTTTGAAATGGATAAGCGCGAACGAGAAAAAGCTTATTTTAAAAGATTTGAGGGCGAGAGCTAAGCGGGAGTTCGGCGTTATAAAGTTATATGACCATGTCGAAGAAGCGATGCTTGCCGATTACGGATATGTGTTTGCCGCGGACAAACAGCAGTGGCTTGACGAAACGTGGCAGAGATTTCAGAAAGATATTTATCTGAGCGTTTTGGAAGAGAGAGTCAATGTTTTGCAGAGCGACAGAGCTTTGCAAAATCTCGGCAGAAATCTTTCAAGGTCAGCCGCAAGAAGAGAACTTGCGCGTTTGGATAAAGCGTTTGCCGATATTGAAGAAATGTACGCTTACGTAAATTCAATACCGGGCGCGGCGGATGCGTATTCTTCGGAGAATACGCGAAAAGTTTTAGAAGCGGCCGAGAATTTGCTGCAGGAACAGAAATTCTCGGTTCTAAGCGCTCTCGCCGGAAGCGAGTTAAGCGCTTTGAAGGATTTGATGAATCAAAACCTTGCGGGTCTAAGGAGATTTTATCTTTCCGACGGCGAATTGCTTTTGGAACTTAAAGCCGCAAATTATGACGCTTCCAAAGCATATGAATCCGTGTCCGTAAAAGTAAGAAATGCGGCGCAGATAAACGGCGTTTTAAACAAGATCGAACAGAATTATGCTCTGTCTCCGGAAACGAAATCACGCATAGCCGGATACTTTAAAAACGCAGAGGGAGAGGTAAGCGAAGAGTGGATGTCGAGAATAGCGGCGGCTATGATTCTTGCCGAAACATCCGAAGCGGACAGCGCTAAAGTTCAAAAACTTTACGAAGTATTAAGCCTTTCTGCCGTAAGTCCCGCCGTATCCGCGTCAGAGCAAAACGCGGATGCCGTACGCAGGGTTTTAGGCGAGATCAGACTTTATATGCCTAGTAATTATGCCATGCCTTCATGGGCGCAGTCGCGCGCGGCAAGATATTATGAAGACGCGCTGTCGCTCGGTTTGGGCGATTTGGCGGGCAATATGACCGTTTTGACGGTATTGTCCGACATACTTCAGCAGGAGATTTCCGACGGCGGAGAACATGTAAACAGACTTCAGGAAAATCTTAATCTCGCCGCGGGCAGTTTAAACGCCGCTGCGGCAAGACAGGGATCCCGGACAGCGGCCGAGGAAATTATAAATCCGAACGCTTTGATAGCGGATGTCCACGGAATACTTTCAATATATTTGTCGGACCAATATAAAATGTCCGATAAAATCAAAAACGCCATAATAGACGATTTTCTTGAAAATAAAACTCTTAACCTTACAAAAGAGCAGTGGATCGAAAGGTTTCTTGAAAGGCATCAGAGAGATATTTTGGTTGACGCTCTTGAACAGTACAGGGACGGGAAAATAGTTAAATTCAGCGAATATTTTCCGGTCATCGCGATGACTGTAGCCGGATATCTGCCTTACGGTTGGGGGAGGCTTATCAGGACAGCAGGAGAAGCCGCGAATCTTCTTACCTCCAGACAAGGACAGGAACCTTTGGTCCAGCGTCTTATGAATAAAATTGACCAGAGCGGATACAGCTCTTATGATCCCGTTAAAAATGATTTGATCAGGGCTTTGCAGCAGGAAATAGGCGCCCTTACGGTGAAAGACGTATCTACCGAAAATAAGATAATGAACTGGATCAACAAGAACGAAAGAAAAATCATTGAAACCCATCTAAAGGAGATGATACAGGCTGAGTTCGGAGACTCCGTTAAATTATCAAAAAATCTGACAAACAAAATACTTGAAGGATACGTTTATAATCCCGACCAAAGCAAGAGAGAATGGCTTGCAAATATAAGGATCAATTACGCAAAAGAAATCGCTCTTGAAGTTTTACAGCAGAGAATAAAAGAATTAAGAAACAATAAATTTGAATATGATTTGGGTATAGATTCGGATCCTGACAGTCTAAATAACCGGCCTGAGCTAAGACGTTTGATACATGACGAAAGAATGTTATTCCAGATGGCGAAGCTGACAAGAGAACTCGATGCGCTTTACGACGGGGATTCTAAGCCTTCGGCGGTCAGCGACGCTTTGAGCGGCGCGGAAAGCGTAAGAAACAGGTTTATAACCAAAAATCCCGCCAGGGAAGGCAATATAACTTTGACCGAACAGGATATTCTCAGGGAAGAGATGAGACTGTCCGTATCGCAATCCGAAACCGTTAAAGAATTTACCGATAAAGTTTTGGAAAAATTAAAAGACTTGCTTCCGGCCGGTTATGAAATGTCTTCGTATGCGAGAACGCTGATCTCTAAATATTTTGCAGCCGACAGCAACTCTGAAAAATATCTTGCGATGGAAATGTCCGTTCTTGCAATTGTTACGGAAGCCGTTAATGCCGAGTTAAAGAAATCTAATCCGGATACTTCTTTGATCAACGGGCTTGTCAATATGGCAAATTTGTCCGTCAAAGAACTTGAATATATCGCGCAGGCTAAAACCAACGGCAGAGCGTATAATGTGTCCCGTCAGGAAACGCCGATAGATATGCCCGACGTTTTCACAGTTCCTATAAACGGCGATGAAAGCGCTAACGCTGTTTTGGACGGAATTATCTCGAGAGAAATTGAGAACGGCAGATTGCCTGCGGACTATCGGATAACGGATACAATGCGGTCTGAACTTTCGAAATACATATCCGATTCTTTCTCTGGTTTTGAAGATTTTTCTTATAAAGCGGGAGTATCGGCAAATATAATTTCAATGCTCAGAAAAGAAACGTTAAATACCGGAGCGGCAAACTATCCCGCGATGAGTAAAATAGTTTCGGCTTTATCGGAAGCATTAGGCAATTTGAAGGCGGCTGCGGCGGACGTCGGAAGCATTGACGGAAAGACCGCTTTAAAATCGCAGCTGGAAATTGAAAATATCGAATACGTTCAGTCTGCAATTGCGGAAATGTATACGGCTCTTGCCGCCGCAGAACAAAAAGTTGCAAGAGATTTTTATCAGGTAAACAGCAATCTTTCCAGAGCCATGGGAAGTTATTATGAGTTTATGAATATAACCCAATATCTTTACGATTTGCAGGCGCTTCTTGCCGCGCAGAAGGAAATAGCAGGTTTAAGAGAGCAGCTTGCGGCTGCGGAACAAGAGATCGTTTCGGTTAAAGCCCGGCTGGAAAATGAAAGAACGTTTATTGCTTCCGATGACGACGCAAGGCTAAAACTCATGCAGCTTTTCCCGGAAGTTTACAAATTTATGAACGATGCCGGCCTGTCAGTCAACGGTTTAGACGCGGCTGTTGCCGGGGAAACAAAACCGGCGCAGACGGAAGCTCCTTTGGCATCCGCTCAGACAGTTGTTGAAAAAGCTACCGATGAAGAAAGAAACGCGGCGGTTGACAGCGTTGTTGCGGCGCTCAAAGATTTTCTGCCGGCGGATTATACGGGTCCGCTTTCACGCGCCGTACTGAGATCAAGAATAATCAGAGACTATGAAACAAGCAGAGGCGTGATAAGTTTTAACAGAGAACAGTGGGTAAGAGATGCCGTTAAGAAATTCGGCCCCGGCATTTTTTCGGACGCTTTGCAGCAGGAAATACGCAAGCCCGACACAGGCAGAGATATGTTTGAAGTTGAGAAACTGGTATCCGTTCTTGAAAATATTTATATGCGCGACGACGTGACGGTAACGGATGCCGACAGAAGAATATTGGAAGACGGAAAATCAATCGTTATATATTCCGCCGAATCGCAGACGGGACAGGCTTTTATTGATAATGTGCTTAAACGCGTTGACGGACTGCCTGCCGGTTTTACGATGTCAAAAGCTTTGCAAACGGCCATACGTAAACAGTATATTGCCGATTATCTTGCGCAGTGGGAAATACAGTTCAATAATAATGCTACCGTCAGCGTGGATTTACAGGGATGGGATTCCCACGCGGCCGATAAATTCAGAGAAGATATTATGCTGGACGTTCTCACGCAGGAACTCGGCAAAGAAAATCCCGACAAAGATACGCTTCAGGCGCTGGTTAATTATTTTGAAACGTCAAGAAGAATGCTGGGGTATTTTAATGAAGAAACAAGAACTATAGCCGTAAAGTACGCAAATGAAAGAATAAGCGGTAAAAGAGAAGAGCTGACTGAAGAAAGAATAAGCGCTTCAAAGGCCCGCGCGCAGTCAATTATTTCATCGGACATGGGATCAATAGACCAGCTTTTTGCTCCGAAAGTAAGCAGGTTCACGCAGGTAAAAAATAAAGCTTTGGAATATTTTGAACCCATGGCCAGCCTAAGCGTCGGGTATACGTACAAATACGGTTCAGTAGAAGTTATGGGTTTACTGAAAGGCGACAGGATCTGGTACAACGTCGGCGCGAGATTCGATATGAAGAAATTATATGAAGATTTTATTAAACCGAAAAAAGCGGCGGCTGCCGAAACTGAAAGAGAAGAATCATCAAGAAGCCGCAGATCGGATGCGCAGATCAGAGCAGCCGCTGATGCGGCGTTTGACAGGGCTCTCAATGCTCTTGCCGAGTATCTGCCCGAAGATTTTGTTTTATCCGATGAAATGAAAGCCGCCGTAAAGAATTCCATATACGAAGAATTGAAAGAGACTCTCGGCAAGAGGGGCGCCGTAAGCGCCGCAGAACAGGAAACTTCCGAAAAAGCCGCAGCGGAAACGGATACCGGAGAACAAGCGGCAGCTGCCGACGAAACCGAAGAAACAGCGCCTTCTTTACAGGTGAGCGCTGCCGTTGATGCAGCCGTTGACGCGGTTGCTCCGGAGCGGTTAAGATCTGCAAACCGCAGAGCGCGCACGGGCATAAGCAATGAAGAGCTGGAAACGCTGGCAAACGGGATCGCCGCAAGACATATTCTTAACGCGGCTTGCGAACATGAGATGTCAAAAGTAAATAATGACGATTCTAATCTTTTAGGGATAGAGAAAATATTTAGAGGATATGCGGCAATCTATAATTATCTTACGGATGAAGGCAAAAAAGCCGTTGACGGAAAAATCGATGAAGTTATTTCCAAATTGGAAAAGATCGGCATCAGTGACGATAAACTTGAGAACCTTAGACAGGCTTTTTCATCCGTGCAGACAACCGCGTCTGAAAAGATATTCAAGGCTTCTTCCAGCATTACGATCGAAGATCTTCTCAGCTACATTATTAATAACTCCGAAAATCTCAGACTGTATAATTTGTGGCACGGCGTAAACTTGGAAAATCTCAGCCCCGAAGAACAGTTTGCAAAGATATCCCAATTGATGAGGCTTGGCACAAATAACCCTATTTCAGCTGCGGAAGCGATAGAAATATTTGACGCGCATGTCGCTCTCTATAAAGCCATTACAGGCAATACGGCATATACAAACCAGTTTAAAGAGCGTTTTCAGAATGTCGATATTGAAAGCCCGCAAGGGATGGAGGCTTTATCGGTATTGCTGTTTGACGCGAATGGTAATTTAAGAACTACTGACCTGGCGTTAAGCGAGCTTGATACCGCTTCAAGAATGGCGGAGCTTCTCGCGGTCATAATGAAAAACAAAGACTTATATAAACAATGGTACGGCGTAGATTTGGACAGCATTGGCGACAAATATACGGAAATATCCAGACTAATGCATCTTGATACGAACGGCGACGGAAAGGTAGATAAAGAATTGACAGCTTCCGACGCTGCGGCCGTATTTGAAAGATATGTGTCTTTGTATAATGCTATAAAAGGCAATTCCGCATATTCAGCGCTGTTTCAAACCAGTTTTAGCTGCGACATAACAAGCGCGGCAGCATTGCAGGGACTGACAGCATTATTGTTTAACAGCGAAGGAAATTTAAGAAGCGAGGCAGTAATTCTTGAAGGACTTAATATGTCTGCGGCAGTTACGCAATTTGAAAACGATCTTAGCAATAACAGCTTCACAATAATTGAAAAAGGCGTAAAAACAATTGACGGTAAAGAGACTTTGTATTACGTAATACGCAAAAACGGATCTTCCACAAATATGGAAGTTTATCCTTTTGACGTAAACGAGGCATTTGTGGCGGATGTAGGAAAACTTAATGCCTTATATAATGAAATAATAGCCCTTGAAGCAATGGGATATTCCATAACGGTTAAGGCGGACCGTAATAATTATTTGGTATATACCTTAAGAAAAGGAGGCAAAAGCGTTGACGTATATCCGGTTGACGGAGGCAATCAAATAGTAAACGCTGACAGCATGAATAATATATTTAATCAGAGTGACAACGTTGATGCTGCGGAAAAAGCTTTGAAAGAATATTTCGGCGAAGATAATGTAAAAAAAGTTGTGGACGGCAGCGTGCTGTATTACGAAGTAAGCAAATACGGAATAAACGGAAAAATATATCCTTTTGACGAATATGGATATAATTTCGATATAAACAGCGTTAAGGAAATTTTTGAAGACGGAAATAGTCTGAAAAATAACGGATATACTATCGTGGACAATGAAGTAAAAGTTGAGAAAAACGCAAGCGGAAAATATATAGTGTATTATCAGGTGTTTAAGGTTGTGGCCGGCACTGCCATAAGCACTAAGGTGTATCCTTATAATGTTAACGGCAACCACAATTTTGATATTTCCGATTTTAACAAGATGTATGATGTGGCGGAGTTGTTAAATCAGAATGGTTATGCAATAGAAGGAAATACAATTAAAACAGAACTGAAAAACGGCAATTATATAGCGTATTATGAAGTAAGTAAAAATACCGTTACAAAGATGAAAGTATATCCGTTTGATTCAAAAGGCAATTATCAGTTCAATAT
>WRNH01000027.1 GCA_009776745.1 Endomicrobiia bacterium
CAGCCGAAACACAATATCTCCACTCTCCACTTTTCACTCTTAACTCTGTCTTTAACTGGGGGATTTATGTTTTCAGGCGTGTATACGGCAATAATTACGCCGTTTAAAAATGACAAAGTCGATTATGACGCTTTTGGCGCATTGATCGAAAATCAGTGCAAAAACGGAGTAGACGGCATTGTTCCGTGCGGAACTACCGGAGAATCGCCGACTTTATCTTATGAAGAGCACGAAGAAGTTATAGAATTTGCCGTCAAAACCGCTAAAGGCAGGATGAAAGTTTTGGCGGGGACGGGGTCAAATTCAACGGATGAGGCAATACATTTTACGCAGTTTGCAAAAAAAGCAGGCTGTGACGGCGCTTTGGTAGTTTCGCCTTATTATAATAAACCGACTCAAAAAGGTTTATATCTTCATTTTAAAAAAATTGCAGATACCGTCGATATACCTATTGTCATATACAATATAGCGGGAAGAACGGCGGTCAATGTGGAACCCGCGACTTTAGAAAAACTTTGCAAAGAGTGTAAAAATATCGTCGGAGTTAAAGAATCTTCGGGTTCATTGGAACAAATGAGCATGACAAAATTTTTGTGTCCGGATATAGATATGCTTTCCGGCGATGACGCTCTTACGCTTCCTTTGATGTCCGTCGGCGGGAAAGGAATAATTTCGGTAGTTTCAAACATTGTTCCGTCAGAAGTTGTCGCTTTAGTCAAGGCTTTTGAAAAAGGCGATATAAAAGAAGCGATAAGGATGCATTATAAACTTTTCCCTTTGGTAAAGGCTATGTTTATCGAGACAAATCCTATACCGGTGAAAACTGCGGCATCTATTTTAGGGATGTGCGCGCCGGAATTGAGGCTTCCGATGTGCGAAATGGAAGAAGCAAACAAATCTAAATTAGAAAAAGCCATGAAAGATTTTGGCCTTATTTAAAATAAAGACAATTACGGATTACGAATTGGGTCTCTCTAATAACCCTGCCTACGTCGGTCATTCCCGTGAAAACGGGAATCCATGTTTACTGTTGTCGTAGATAAAAAAGCAACGTGGATTCCCGATAACAAATTTCGGGAATGACAAACATGGTTTTTAGAGACACCCAATTACGAATTATGAATTACGAATAAAAGACTAAAAAGCTTTTTGACGTTAATTCGTAATTCGTAATTGGGACGAAGTCCCCGTAATTCGTAATTGTTGTTAACGGGAGCTTAAAATGAAAATCACAATATGCGGAGCGGCGGGAAGAATGGGGCAGTCCATATTGGACATAGCAAAAATTGACGAAACGGTTCAGGTTTGCGGGGCTGTCGAATATGAAAGCAGTTCTGCGATAGGCACAGGTCATCCCGTTATTATACCTGTTTCTAAAATCGAAGAAGTTTTGCCCGCGACTGAAGTTTTGGTAGATTTTACAAATCCCGATACTGCTTTAAAAAATGTGGAACTTGCGAAAAAATATAAAATACCGGTTATTATAGGGACTACCGGTTTTATTGCCGAGCAGAAAGAAAAAATAGCCGAAGCGGCAAAAAAAATCCCGATCGTATTGTCGCCTAATATGTCTGTCGGAGTCAATATTTTATTCAAGCTTGTCGAAGAAGTCACAAAATTGATTCCGGACTACGATATTGAAATTGTCGAACTTCATCATAATAAGAAAAAAGACGCGCCTTCAGGAACTGCCGCGAAACTTTCGGAAATTGCCGCGGCAGCGATGGGCAAGAACATAAATGACGTCGGCGTTTACGGAAGAAAAACGGTCCTTGGCGACAGGAAAAAAGATGAAATAGGAGTCCTCTCGGTCAGGGGCGGCGATATAGTCGGAGAACATACCGTTTATTTTGCCGGAATAGGCGAAAGAATAGAGCTTTCTCACAAAGCGCAATCGAGAAATACTTTCGGCGCGGGAGCCGTAAGAGCGGCAAAATGGATTGTAGGCAAAGAGCCGGGATTATACGATATGCAGGACGTGCTGGGCTTAAAATAGCAATTGGGTTTCTCTAAAAACCCAATTTTGTCATACCCGTGAAAACGGGTATCCATGCAGCTTTTAAATGTGTCCGACGATAACGACAAAAATGGATTCCCGTTTTCACGGGAATGGCGCCGCTTTAGATAGGTTTTTAGAGAAACCTTTACGAATTATAAATTACGAATAAAATACTAAAAAGATTTTGCGGCTGATTCGTAATTGAGACGAGGGAACTTTGTTTCGAAGTCTCCGTAATTCGTAATTTTTTTGCTCTTTGCTAGAGCGTGTTCACGCATATAACGCGCATGCGTTTGGCCAAAACAAGCCCAAATGCAAGGCGCGGTGACGAAGCAATAGCGAGACTATTGATAGGAGCCGCAACGCGGCAGTTGGGTTTGTTTTGGCCAAACCCTACGGGCTGCGGCAGCTTTTCGGTAAATTTTCCTTTTTTTGCTTCGCAGATACGTCTTTGTATCTTTGTCGCAAAAAAACTAAAATTTTCTCAAAAACCCTAGCAGCGCATGTGCGTTATATGTGTGAACACGCTCTAAAATGGTTATTGAAATAATATTAATCGTACTTGCCGTTTTTTGTTTAATTATAAGTTTTGCCGGCTGTTTTGTGCCTGTTATTCCTGGGCCTCCGATAGCTTTAGCAGCGCTTTTTCTTATTAAAGTTACGGGTATACGCGGCGAAATTTCATGGACGTGGATTTGTATTTTTGCGGGCTTAACGCTGATCGTAACTCTGTTGGATTATCTTGTTCCATCGCTGGGCGCAAAAAAATTCGGCGGTACCGCCGCAGGAGCGTGGGGAGCGGCAATCGGATTGCTTGCCGGTCTTTTTTTTATGCCGATAGGGATTATTCTTTGTCCGTTTCTGGGCGCTTTTATCGCGGAACTTATTGCCGGAACATCGTATAAAAAATCTTTTAAGTCGGCATTCGGAACGTTTGCAGGTTTTATGTTCGGCGTCGGTTTGAAGCTGATTTTATGTATTTGGATCGCGGTTTATTTTGTGTTTGCCGCATTTAAATAGAGCATAATCAAAAGGAAATAATCCTCTTAAAACGTACTTGAGATGCAATAAAGATTTTGTTGCTGCCGCGCGTCCGCACAGTTGTGTCTCTATGCGTACATTATAATAAATCCTAAAAATTTTATATAATATTTAAAATGAAAAACAAAATTTATTTAGGTTTAGGTTCAAACATAGGCGATAGGGCAGAAAATATGCTTTTTGCTTTGTCTCTTTTGCAAAGCAGCGGATTTGCCGAGATAAAAAAGATTTCATCTTTTTATAAAACTTCTCCGGTAGGTCCGAAACAGAGAGATTTTTACAATATGGCCGCAGAGGCCGAAACAAGTCTTTCTCCTTACGGGCTCTTTTCGCTTATAAAACATGCCGAATATCTTATCGGCAGAAAAGAGTCAAAATCGGCAAAACGCTGGGGACCAAGAATAATCGATATAGACATATTGTTTTTCGGAAAGGAAATTATCAAAAAGGACAGTTTTGCCGCAAGGATAGCCGGTAATATCGTAATCCCCCATAAAGAAATAGAAAACAGGCTTTTTGTGCTCATTCCTCTCAATGAGATTGCGCCTGATTTTGTCCATCCTATTTTAAATAGAAAAATCAATGCAATTTTGAAAAAAAACAGATTGACACTTGGAAAGCAAAAGGTTAAAATTATAAAACAGCAGCAAATGTAAGATGCAGGATGATAAAATGATAAGAAGGCAAGTAAAAACAAAATTTTTTTGTATTTGCAGCTGCTTATCTCCTGTCAGTTTAATGTCTTATCTTCTGCCGTCAAAGGTGCATTATGAAAAAAACGGTCTCTACAATAGCTGAAATGAAGCGGGGCGGGCAGAAAATATCAATGCTTACCTGTTATGATTATACGATGTCAAAGCTTATATCTTCGCAAGGCATAGATATTCTTCTTGTCGGAGATTCTTTAGGAAACGTAAAACTAGGGTACGAAAACACTATTCCGGTTACAATTGAAGATATGATTTACCACACAAAAACCGTTAAACGCGGAAACGCCGGAGCTCTTTTAGTGACGGATATGCCGTTTATGTCTTATGAAATAAGCGTTCAGGATGCGGTTTACAATGCGGCGCGTCTGATAAAAGAAGGCGGAGCAGAGGCTGTCAAAGTCGAGGGCGGAATAGAAATAATAGATAAAGTTAAAGCTATTTTAGACGCTAAAATTCCGGTTATGGGGCATTTGGGGCTTACGCCGCAGGCTATAAATAAATTCGGCGGATTTAAAGTGCAGGCAAGAGAAGAAGGGGCGCAAAAAAAACTTATCGAAGACGCGAAAGCTTTGGAAGACGCGGGAGTTTTTTCCATAGTGCTTGAAGCGATTACTGAGAGTTTTGCGAAAACTGTTGCCGAAACGTTGAAGATTCCGGTAATAGGGATCGGAGCCGGAAGATACTGCGACGGGCAGGTTTTGGTAATTGACGATATTCTCGGCACGTTTACGGACTTTACGCCGAAGTTTGTAAAAAAATACGCTAATGTCGGAGAAACAGTAAAAGAAGCCGTTAAAAATTATATAAACGAAGTCAGAGACGGCAAATTTCCAAGTGAAGAGAATACGTATAAATGAAAATCATAAAAAAAGCTTCCGAAATGCAGCGGATCGCTTTAAAACTTTTTAAGTGCGGAGAAGAAGTCGGTCTTGTTCCAACGATGGGCGCTTTGCATGAAGGGCATGTTTCTTTGATAGGCAAGTCCGTTAAGCATGACGATATAACGGTAGTTTCGATTTTTGTCAATCCGACGCAGTTCGGGCCTAACGAAGATTATTTGAAATATCCGAGGCTTTTTGAGCAGGATATTAAAATTTGCAAAAAAAATCATGTTAATTATGTTTTTGCCCCTTCCGTTTCCGAGATGTTTCCGGACGGATACAAGACATTCGTTGAAGTGAAAGATATGCAGGATATTCTGTGCGGCGAATACAGAAAAGGACATTTTAAAGGCGTTGCCACGGTTGTGGCAAAACTTTTTAATATGACTATGGCTGAAAGAGCTTATTTCGGAATTAAAGATTTTCAGCAGTTAAGAATAATTGAGAAAATGGCGAAAGATTTGAATTTCAGGACAAAAATCGTGCCGTGTCCGGTTATAAGGGAAAAAAACGGTTTGGCAATGTCGAGCAGGAATTCTTATCTGTCTGAAAACGAAATAAAAGCGGCAGCCGGGATTTCAAAAATATTGAAAGGGGCGAAAGCCGATTTTAAAGAAAAAGACGCGGTGCAAATAATAAAAAAAGTGTACGCCGGTCTTGAATCTTTGCCCGAGAGTAAAATAGACTATGTCGAGATGCGCGATTATAATAATTTGTCCAAGATAAATATAAATGCAAAGAAAGCGGTTTTGGCTGTCGCGGTATGGATAGGCAAAACGCGTTTGATCGATAATATTATGCTGGTGAAATAAGAAGTGAAGAGTGAAGATAATGTGTTTTCGCGAAGCGGAAACTGATTAATAGGTTTCGGCAGAGCCGAAACAATAAAGCCGTTGTCGTATCTTCAATCTCTACTCTGTCGTTAAAACGGGGGAGCAATGCTAAGAAAAAAATACATAGTAAAACCAAACGTGCAATGGAAATATTTAATAATTCTTGCGGCAGTGATGATGATATGCGCGATTCTTTGCTACTACGCGTTTCTTACATCTTTGCAGAATGCTCCGGGCATGGACCAGTTGAGCGCAGGGACCGTTAAAAATTTCAAAAGAGCGTATACCAGCGGATTTTTCTGGATAATTTTTGTTTTTGTCGTTTTTGTGCTTATTCAGAGTATTTTTTATTTCCACAGAATTATCGGCCCGTTATTTTTCTTTGAAAAAGTCATGAAGAAACTTTCCGAAGGCAATTTCGCTATCAGAATGCATTGGAGAAAAAAGGACGAAACGAAAGATCTTGCCAATTTAATCGGTCAGGTTATACACAATACCAAAGCTTCGGTTTTGGATGACAGGAAAAAAATTAAAGAAGTCGTCGAAGCTATAGACGCCGGAAATAAAGATAAAGCGAAAGAAATACTTTCTACCGTTACTAAATGGTGTAAAACGGAAACTTTATCGGAAGATAAACGGGAATAATAAAATTCGGATATTATGCAATGCGGTATTATTTTGCAAATATAGAGGAATTGTTCTTGGATCGGGTATAAATTTGTTGTTTTGTTGCGGCATTTGCCGCGGCGGCATATCCGAAATCACGGCAGTCTCTAAAAAATAAAGGGGGAGCAATGGGCACAAAGTATAAAAGAAAGATTATAGTAAAACCGAAAATAGAGTGGAGATATTTTATAGTTCTTGCGATAACGATATTGATATGCACGGGCGTTTGTTATTACGCATTTCTGTTCGTTTTGCAGAATGTTTCCGGTATAGAACAGCTGAATCCCGAAACCGTTAAAAGTTTCAAGAACGCCTATATCGGCGGCTTTTTATGGATAATTTTTGTTTTTGCCCTTTTTGTCGTGATCCAAAGCCTTGTTTATTTCCACAGGCTTATCGGTCCCTTATTTTTCTTTGAGAAAGTCATGAAAAAAGTTTCCGGAGGCGATTTTACGACTAGAATGCACTGGAGAAAAGGAGACACAACGAAAGAGCTTGCGGTTTTAATCGGTCAGGTTATAGACAATACCAAAGCTTCGGTTTTGGAAGACAGACGGAAAATTGAAGAAGCGGTTGCCGCCATGGATGCCGGAAATAAAGATAAAGCGAAAGAAATACTTTCGACCGCTACGAAATGGTGTATAACGGAAAAGCCATCAGAAAATAAAAAGGAATGATCAAATCCGACTATCTTATTATAGGAAGCGGCATTGCCGGTTTGAGTTTTGCTTTAAAAGCGTGCAGGAACGGAAATGTCGCTCTGATAACTAAAAGAAAACTTTTTGACTCCGCCACGGGTAAAGCCCAGGGCGGAGTTGCCTGCGTTACGGACAAATCGGATTCTTTCGAACGGCATATACAAGACACGATAGTAGCCGGAGCCGGGCTTTGCAATAAAAAAATAGTCGAAATGGCGGTAAAAGAAGGCCCTGACAGAATTCTGGAACTTATAAAAATGGGAGTAAAATTTTCAAAGAAAAGTTACTCGGATTCCGAATTTGAGCTCGGTCTTGAAGGCGGACACAGCAAGAGAAGAATTCTTCATGCCGGCGACAGTACGGGCAATGAAATAGAAAGAGCCTTGATAGAAAACATATCGAAATGTCCGAATATAATCGTGTATGAAGAACATACGGCGATAGATTTAATTCTTGATGATAAAGGCGTCTGCCGCGGAGCTTATGTTTTCAAAAATGAAAAATCGGATGTTGAAATTTTTGAAGCTAAAGCGACAGTCCTTGCCAGCGGCGGAGCGGGGAAAGCTTATCTGTATACTTCTAATCCAGATATCGCGACCGGCGACGGAATTGCGATGGCTTACAGAGCCGGAGCCGATATTGCGAATATGGAGCTTGTCCAGTTTCATCCTACGTGTTTATTTAATCCAGAAGCAAAATCGTTTTTGATTTCCGAAGCGGTCAGAGGCGAAGGCGGAATTTTAAGGCTCAAAAACGGCGAAGCTTTTATGGAAAAGTATCATCCTTTAAAAGAGCTTGCCCCGAGAGACATTGTCGCAAGGGCGATAGACAGCGAACTGAAAGCGAGCGGAGACAGTTTTGTTTATCTTGACATTACGTCAAAAGACAGGAATTATCTTGTAAAAAGATTTCCGAATATTTACGCGACATGTCTTAAGTACGGAATAGATATTTCAAAGGATATGATACCGGTTGTTCCCGCGGCGCATTATTTCTGCGGCGGCGTCAGAGTTGACGAGAACGGAAAGACGACGATAAAAAATTTGTACGCCATAGGAGAAGCATCATGCACCGGCCTGCACGGCGCGAACAGGCTTGCTTCAAACTCGCTGCTTGAAGGATTGGTTTACGCGCACAGGGCTTGCGAAGATTCCGTTATGCCGATAAATAAAAAATATGCCGGTATTAACCCTAAACAGATGAAAAATTCTCAATCTATATCCGGCGAGTCTACGGTTTTTGTACAGGATTGGAATGAAATAAGAAGACTGAACTGGAATTATCTTGGGATTTCAAGGTCTGACGAAAGACTTTTAAAAGCCGAAAAAAGAATAGATCTTTTGGAAGAAGAGATCGATCAGTATTTCTGGAGCCTTCCTTTTACGGTCGACATAATTGAAGTCAGAAACATAGCGGTTATTTCAAAAATGATTATCCGCTGCGCGCGTCTTAGAAAAGAAAGCCGCGGGCTGCATTTTAATACGGATTATCCTTTTACTCTTCCGGAAGCGAAGGACACTATAATACGGAAAAACAGGTAATAGGTAAAAGGTAATAGGTAAGGGCTTCTCTAAAAACCCTGTCTGCAGTATGTCATTCCCGTGAAAACGGGAATCCGTGTTTGCCGTTGTCGTCGAGAAAAAAGCAACGCGGATTCCCGATAGAGACACTCGGGACAAACAGGGGTTTTTAGAGGTACCCGTAATAGGTAAAAATGCTGTGTTTCGGCTGGGACAAAGTCCCTGCCGGAACCTAAATAACAGGTTTTCGCAAAGCGAAAACACAGAACCTATTACCTTTTACCTATTACCTATTATTTGTTTTTATTTGGAGCTGAAAGTGGACATAATAAAAATACGCGGCGCAAGACAGCATAATTTAAAAAATATCGATTTGGATATTCCCAGAAATAAGCTTATTGTCATTACCGGTCTTTCGGGTTCGGGTAAATCTTCGCTGGCTTTTGATACTATTTACGCGGAAGGCCAGAGACGTTATGTCGAATCATTGTCGGCATACGCAAGACAGTTTTTGGAACTTATGGAAAAGCCGGACGTCGATATAATCGAAGGGCTTTCTCCGGCAATTTCGATCGAACAGAGAAATCCGTCGCATAATCCGCGTTCGACCGTGGGAACGGTGACCGAGATTTACGATTATCTCAGGCTTTTGTTTGCGCGCGTCGGAGTTCCGCGCTGTCCTAAATGCGGAAAAATAATCAAACCCCAGTCTTCCCAGCAAATAATAGACGAAATAATGAAAATGCCGACGGGAAAAATGGCGCACATACTGTCTCCTTTGGTAAAAGGGAGGACCGGCACTTACGAAGAACTTTTTGCCAGACTTGCAAAAAGCGGATATACGAGAGTGCGCGCCGACGGAAAAGTTTATGCGCTTGACGAGAAAATATCTTTAGACAGATATAAAAAACATACGATCGAAATAGTCATAGACAGAATAAAAATCAGCGGCGACGCGCGTTTGAGAGTCGCGGATTCGGTCGAAACCGCATTAAAAGAATCCAAAGGCGCGGTCGGAGTTTTAGCGATAGACCAAAACGGCAAAACCGAAAGCGAAACGGTTTTCAGCGAGCATCACGCCTGTACGGAATGCGCAATAAGTTTTCCGGAAATAGAACCGAGACTTTTTTCTTTCAATACGCCTTACGGCGCGTGTCCGGAATGCGGCGGGCTTGGAAATAAAATCGAGATAGACGAAAATCTTATTGTTCCGGATAAAAACCGTTCGCTTCAGCAGGGCGCGGTGATCGCTTGGTCCGAGCCTGTTACGACAAGAACAAACAGATGGAAAAACTCGTGGGGCGGTTATTATTGGGATCTTTTAAGTTCCGTCGCCAAAGCAAATAAAATCCCGCTCAATAAACCTTGGAAAGAGCTTACGAGGGAGCAGCAGGAAATAATACTTTACGGTTATGACGGCGAATTCGAAGGCGTTATAGGCAATATGCAGCGCCGCTATAATGAAACCGAATCGGATTTTGTGAGAGAAGAAATTTTCAATAAATATATGGGCAAAAAAATATGCCCTTCGTGCAAAGGCCAAAGGCTTAAGAAAGAAGCATTGTCGGTTTACGTTGAAAATAAATCCGTCGCAGACATTTCAAGAATGTCCGTCGAAAAAGCTTTGGATTTTTTTAACAAAATAAAATTTAACAAAAAAGACGAAACCATAAGCAAAGCCGTAATGAAAGAGATAAGGGCAAGGATCTTGTTTTTAAACAATGTGGGTTTGGGCTATCTTAATCTCGACAGGGAAAGCGCGACGCTTTCCGGAGGAGAAGCGCAGAGAATCCATCTTGCGACGCAGATAGGTTCGGGCCTTACCGGAGTTTTGTATGTCCTCGACGAGCCTTCCATCGGGCTTCACCAGAGAGACAATAATAAGCTTCTTGAAACTCTTTTAAAACTTCGCGATTTGGGAAATACGCTTATCGTCGTGGAACATGACGAAGATACGATAAGAAAATCCGACCATATAATAGATTTGGGGCCCGGAGCCGGCGTCCACGGAGGGCATATCGTCGCGGAAGGCGATGCAAAAGCTGTTATGAAATCGCCGCAGTCGCTCACCGGACAGTATTTAAAAGGCGATTTGCGCATACCTTTGCCAAAAAAAAGAAAGCAGCCGGTAGACAATAAATGGCTTGTAGTCGAAGGCGCGCAGCAGTTTAATCTGAAAAAAGCCGACGTTCATATCCCGCTCGGGCTTTTTGTATGCGTTACCGGAGTTTCCGGAAGCGGAAAATCCACGCTTGTTCACGAAATTATTTATAAAAATATCGCCCATAAACTTTACGGCGCAAAAGATAAACCCGGAAAATTCGAAGATATGCACGGCTTGGAAAATATAGACAAAGTCGTTATAGTCGACCAGTCGCCCATAGGAAGAACGCCGCGTTCAAATCCGGTAACTTATACAGGCGCTTTTTCGGTTATAAGAGATATTTTTGCGCAGCTTCCCGGATCGAAAGCCAGAGGATACCAGCCCGGAAGATTTTCTTTCAATGTCAAAGGAGGCAGATGCGAGAATTGTCAGGGCGACGGAACTTTGAAAATAGAAATGCAGTTTTTGCCGGATATTTACGTCAAATGCGACGTTTGCGGCGGACAAAGATTTAACGAAGAAACTTTGCAGATAAGATATAAAGGCAAAAACATAGACGAAGTTTTGAATATGACCGTCGAAGAAAGTGTAAAATTTTTTGAAAATATCCCGCAGCTGAAAAGAATTTTGTCGACTTTGGACGACGTAGGTCTGGGATACATAAGAGTAGGCCAGCCCGCAACGACTCTTTCCGGAGGCGAAGCCCAGAGAGTAAAGCTTGCCGCTGAACTTTCAAAAAGAGCCACGGGAAGGACGATTTATATTTTGGACGAGCCTACGACAGGCCTTCATTTTGCGGATGTCGGCAAACTTTTGGAAGTTTTGCAAAGGCTTTCTTACGCGGGAAATACGGTTTTGGTCATAGAACATAATCTGGACGTTATCAAAACCGCCGACTGGATAGTCGATTTGGGCCCCGAAGGCGGCGAAAGAGGCGGCAAAGTTATTGCCGAAGGTCCTCCTGAAGAAATAATGGAGAACGCAAATTCGTTTACGGGTCATTATCTGAAAGAACATTTGAAAAGACAGATAAAATCTAAAATATAAAATATAAAAAGTAAAGCGCTAACGACAAAAAGTATTTTTTATATTTTAACTTATCGTTCCGCCCTTGTATGCCTCCAAGCCCGCCGCAAAGCGGCATTTGACAGTTTGCTTGAGAAATAATAAAATATATGAAAAATGCAGTCATAAAATAAAAATATTTTGGAGGTATTCACATGAAGAAAGTTTTGGCTTTGATGTTGCTCGGAGTTATGGTATTTGCCGCCGGCTGTAAGAAAAAAGATATCAAAAGCAATCTCACCCCTGATACGGACATAACGATATCGCAGGATTTTGCCGATGAACCTTCGTTAAGAGGCGATATGGATAAAGATATAAATCTCAGAATCGTGTATTTTGAATTTGACAGAAGCGATTTAGGGCAGGATGCTTTGAACACGTTAAAAGAAAACGCGGCTTATCTTATAAACAACACAAGAGTTAAAGTTGTTGTCGAAGGTCATTGCGACGACAGAGGCACCGTGGAATATAACTTGGCTTTAGGTCAGCGCAGGGCGGTAAAAGTTAAGGAATACTACACGCAGCTCGGCATCGCTTCAAACAGAATAGCCACAATATCTTACGGCGAAGAAAAACCTATTGATCCCAGAAGCAATGAAAGCGCGTGGGCAAAGAACAGAAGAGCGGAAACAAAAGTTATGGTTCAATAATAAATGAGATATTTAACCGTATTTTCGATATTTTTTGTATTTGCTTTTTCCGCCTGTATCCCGAGCGGGAATCAGGAAGTTACCGATCTTAAGGGAGAAGTAGCGCAGATGCAGATCCAGTTTAAAGAGCTTCAGCGCAATCATGCGGATTTGTACGCAAAAGCCGATACCGAATTTGTAACTCTGGATGTTCTTGCGGCGTCTGTTCAGGATTTGCAAAATAAAGTTTCGGCGCTTACGCAGAAAATCCAAGACTTGGAAGCTGTTTCAAAGAAAGGGAACAGGGATAGCGGAGACGCGGTTTTGCCGTCCGATATCTATCAAAATGCATATAGCGATTATTCTATGGGGAAATATGATTTGGCATTTAACGGTTTTCAGTCTTTTGTAGACAAATACCCGAACGCGGAGCTTGCTTCTCAGGCGCTTTATTTTATGGGAGAGTGTTTTTATTCAAGAAGCAAATGGCAGGCTGCTCTTGATGAATACCAGAAAGTTGAGCAGATATACCCGAAATCCGATCAGGTTTCTCCCGCGAGATTGAAAATAGCTCTTTGCTATGAGCTTTTAGGAAAAAAAAGTCAGGCGATGAATGTTTTCGGTTCGATAGTGAAAGATTTTCCGCAAAGTTCTGAAGCGTTAACTGCAAAAGAAAAAATCAGAATATATAATAATGCTCAGAAAAAATGATTTTTCAATCTATTTAATAATTTCGATTATTATTCATGCCGTTATTTTAGTTCTGTTTGTCTCGGCGAATAACAGGGCAAGGCATGTGTTTGTTTCCGCGCCTATAGACGTTACTTTTTATACGCCGGCGCAAAAACGTTCCGATCCGCCGCCTCCGGAGAAGGTTGAAGAAAAAGCGAAGCCTGAACCGGTCAAGGAAGAAATTAAAGAAGAGCCTAAAACTAAAGAAGATGTTGTGGTAAAGCCGAAAGAAAAGCCACAGCCTAAGCCGCAGCCGAAGCCTAAGCCAAAACCGAAAGAGCCTCCAAAAAAGGAAGAGCCTAAAAAGGTTGAAACTCCTCCGGCAGTTGAGAATGTAAATACGGTTCAGGCTCCGGAAGAGGCAAGGTATGAGGCCGGCGGAGCGCAGTTTGAAGGAGTTGCTTTTGATACCAGTAATTTCAAATACGCGTATTACACCGGCACAATAGTAAAAAGTATAAGCAGACAGTGGCGGTGGGCTGACAGTTACGGAAGATTAAGAGCCGTTGTTTATTTTAGAATACAAAGAGACGGAACGATAACCGGAATAAAAGTCAAAGACTCTTCGGGCGACAGCGGTTTTGACCAAAACGCGCTCAGGTCGGTGCAGCTGGCAAGTCCTTTTGCTCCTTTGCCTGACGCTTACGGCGGTGATTCTTTAGGCGTTTATTTTGAGTTTAAATACAGAAATTAGAAAACAAGTAAAAAGTAATAGGGTGTCTCGAAAAACCCCGCTTTTGTCATCGCGGGATTGACCCGCAATCTGTGGTTCACGACGAGATTGCGGCTCGGGGCCGCAATGACGACACTGAAAATACAGGTTTTTAGAGAGACCCAATAGGTAAAAGGTAATAGGTTTCTGTGTTTTCGCTTCGCGAAAACTTGTATTTGTCAAGATACAATAATTTTTTACTTGTTACCTATTACTTGTCGTTAAAAGGGAGTTTTAAAATTGAATTTTATCACGGTTGAATTACTTAAAAAAATAGTTTTTGCGTTTTTTGCCGGAGCGGTATTGGCGTCTGCGGTCTATGCGCAGGATGATGTATATCTTTCTTTGTCGGCTACAGGCAAAAGGTCTGATATCGCGGTAGAATCTTTTACCACTCCGTATAATACGTCCGACGACGCAAAATATGCGCAGCTTTTGAAGGAAGTTGTGGAAAATGATCTTATTCTCAGCAGATATTTTAACGTTATTACGGGCGATCCCGAAAAGAAAGCGCATTTTGATTTAAGGATGCTTTACTGGGAAAAGAAAGGCGCGTCTGTTCTTTTCACGGCTGCGGTTAAAGTTAAGTCAGACCAGATGACGCTGGAAGTAAAGCTTTACGACGTTGTCACAAAAGAAATTATCTGGCAGCAGGTTTATAAAAATGAGACCGTCAATTACAGAAGGCTTGCCCACGAAGTCAGCGATGAAATCGTGAGAAGATTCACGGGGGAAAACGGCATAGCGCGTTCAAAAATAGCTTTTACAAACAATAACACGCGTTTTAAAGAGTTATACATTATAGATTATGACGGGCATAATCTCAGAAGACTTACAAAAGACATGAAGCTTAATATACTCCCGAGATGGTCGCCGAAAGGAGATCAGATAATTTATACAAGCTATTTGTACAACAATCCCGACTTGTTTGCTCTTGATTTGGTAAAAAACAGAAGAAGAATAATTTCTAAATATCAGGGATTGAACGCGGTCGGCGCTTTTTCTCCCGACGGCACAAAAATACTTTTAACGCTTTCGCGCGGGAAATACCCCAATCTTTATCTTATAAGCGAATCCGGCGGCGAAATAATCAGAAGAATGACGGACGGCTCTTACATCGACACAAGCCCTTCTTTTGCGCCTAACGGTCAGGAGATCGTGTTTATTTCCGACAGGCCAGGCATGCCGCAGCTTTACATAATGAATATTGACGGCGGAAACGTAAGGCGCCTTACGACAAATGATTTCTGCGATTCTCCGGCATGGTCGCCCAGAGGCGATAAAATCGTGTTTACCATGAGGCAGCAGAAAGGAAATTATGATTTATTTGTTTATGATTTGCCGACTTCAAAAATAACAAGGCTTACAAGCAATCAGAGAAATAATGAAAATCCGACATGGTCTCCCGACGGAAGGTTTGTGGTGTTTGCTTCCAACAGATCGGGACGCAGCGAGATTTATATAATGGCGATTGACGGTTCGGGAACAAGGAAGCTAGCGGAAATTCCCGGCGCTTCTTTTACTCCGTCGTGGTCGCCGAATCTTGGATACTAGAGTGAGAACACTCTAGAGTCTGTCGGCAGATTCTAATAACGGCAGATAAAATAGCCGGTAATGAGTAAGGTAATTGCGGCGTTTTTGCGAAGCGGAAACCTGTTATTCATTATCAACTGTCTTTAACGAGGGGATTAAAATGTTTGAAGGTAAAAGTCTTTTAGACATACTTAGCATGGGCGGGTGGACATTGTGGGTTTTGCTGGGAGCATCGATCTTATCCGTAACGGTGATTCTTTTTAAGCTGATAGAGTTTTGGGGAAAATCAAAAACTGTCAGAGTTGATTTTGTGACCAAGATCATGAAAAGGCTCAGAAAAGGAGATATGGAAGGAGCTCTTGAAATATGCGAACAGACAAATTCTCCCATGGCGCCCGTAGCCAGAGCAGGAATAAAAGCGCACATGGACAAAAATACGAATGTCGGCGAAGCTATGGACAGAGAAATAATGATAGAAACCGTAAAGCTTGAAAGGTTTACCACTATTTTGGGAACCATAGGAAGTATTGCCGTTTATATCGGTTTGTTCGGAACGGTTATCGGCATCATAAGAGCGTTTCACGACATAGCAAAAGTCGGTTCCGGAGGCATATCGATCGTTATCGGAGGCGTTTCCGAGGCTTTGATAGCGACGGCGGCAGGGCTTTTCGTGGCTATACCGGCAGTTATCGCTTATAACTTTTTTACGAAACTGATAGATAAATTTGTAATAAATATGGAATACTGCGCTTCGGCGGTCGAAGATTTTATGGTAGGGAAACCGGCAGATGAAGAGAAATAAAAAAAGAAATAAAGTTATGGCGGAAATAAACATAACGCCCTTTACGGACGTTATTTTGGTGCTGCTTATCATATTTATGATAACTACTCCCATGCTTATGCAGCCCGGGATCAAGGTAAATCTTCCTAAAACCCAGACTACGGACAACGAAGATACTTCAAATATAGAAGTTCTCATTTCCAAAGAAGGCTTTGTGCATATGAACGGTAAACAGATCCATGAAACGAACGTTGAATCGACTGTGAAAAACCTTCTTGCAGCCTCGCCGGATAAGCCGATTGTTATAAAAGCGGATAAAGACGTTATATACGATCATGTCATCAAATTTATGGATACGGCAAAAAAAGTCGGCGCGACAAGGTTCGCTCTGGCAGTTGACAACTCAAAAAGATAAAGGTGCTGCGTAATGACGAAAGTTTTAAATGTAATGTTTATTTTTTTGTGTCTTATCGCGGGTTCAAGCATTGCTTTTTATTCTCCCATGCATTTGCATGATTTAATAACCGGCGCCAAAGCGGCTGACGGTTTTTTTATTTCATGGCCTTTTATAAGAGTTTTTATCGAACCGGTTTACGCTTTTTCTTTTTATGCTCTTACTTTAAATAAAAATTTTTACCAGCCTGCCGTTATATCGTGGTTTTGGTGGGTTATTGCCGCTGTATTTGTTTATTGCGGCATAAGAAGAAGAACGATGGGACAGACTTTTTCAAGAATTTTTTATGCCGTAATGATCCTTGTTTCGGTATTTTTATTTACGGTTTTGGTTCCTGTGCCCGGTCCGAAGCTTAATAAGCCGGAAGGTTTTATCGCCGCAGATCTGCATTCGCATACCGTATATTCCCACGATAATTTGTCTGTTCCGCAGTCAAGTTTAAGATTTCATAAAAGCCAAGGATACGACTCGTTTTTTATAACCGAACATAATCACACGAAGGGTTTTGATAAGTTTCCGGAAAACGCGAAATATAAATACGTGTTTCCCGGAGTTCAGATGCAGACCAAAGATAAGGTTTCGGTGCTTTTGCTTTCGGCAAAACAATTTGACGGGGAAAAGTATGCCGGCAAAACTCTTAATGAAATTATCGAAAAAGCGCATGCCGAGAATATGCTTGTCATAATGCCGCATTGGTGGAAATGGCATAAACAGAGTCTTCATGAACTTGTTATTGCCGGCATTGACGGCTTTGAGATCTATAACTGCGGATACAGAAATCTTACGAAAAAAGAGCAGCAGAAAATAATAGAAATATCAAAAGAAAATAATCTTATAATGGCAGGTTCTACGGACTGGCACGGCTGGGGTTATATGACTGACGTTTGGACGGTCTTTCAGGCAAGACCCGGCGAAAATCTTAAAAATATTTTGGCCAAAAAGCCGGAAACGCAGGTTCTCCTTTACAGGGAAGACCAGTCGGCATCGGTTTTGAGATTTATATTTGAACCGTTTGCGGCATTTTATTATTACATAAAAAACGCGGATGTCGTTTCCGTATTGTCTTTGATGGTATGGATAATGCTTCTCAATGTTTTGTTTATAGGAAATACCGCAAAATATATAAAAAAATATCTTCCTCCCGTTATGACGGCCGCGATGTTTGCGTCTGCGGTCGTCATTTATATTTCATATATTCCCGCCAAGGGGATCAATGCGATAATCCCTTCGACAGTGGTTCCTGTTTTGCTGGGATGCTGCGTATTATGGTTTTTTGTCTGGAGACTTAACGAAAAAAATATTCAATAAAAAGAATACTTTTATGAAAGTTTGCTAAGATTTTTTGATAAAACTATGGCGGCGGTTTCGGTAATGGCAGACGAAATTGATAGCAGGGCCGGACGCGGAAATGTTTTTTGTTTACGTAAGCAGACGGGTATGCAGTCATACATTAAGAATGCGAGGCAGAAATATTGAGAAAAATTTTGTCCGGATTTATCATATTTATATTTACAATTTTTCCGGTTTTCGCTTACAACGTGGATTTAGATAAGAGGCTTATAGACGCCGTGAAAGTTAACGATAGCGCGGAAGTACGCAGCCTCTTCAGGCCAGGCCTGCCCGACGGAGGCACCAATCCCGACGCTAAGGATTCAATGGGCAATACGGCTCTTGTTATAGCCATAAATAACGGCAATGAAGAAATTGCCGAGATTTTAATAAAAAGCGGAGCATATACAAACGAAAGCTATCTGAGAGGCATGAGCGTGCTTATGCTTGCAATAAATAAGCAAATGGAGAAAACTGCCATCCTTTTGATAAGGCTGGGAGCGGATACTACCGCTAAACTAAGCAACGGTTCAAATGCTTTAATGATGGCCTGCGAGAGAAATCTTGAAGAAGTAGTAAAAACTATAATTGACAGAGATAAAGTTGATTTAAACGCCAAAACTGTGGATGGGATGACGGCTCTTACTATTGCTTTTAAAAAAAGAAATTTAACAATAGCCAAATTGCTTCACGGAGGCATATCGGGCTTAAAAGAGGGAAGGAACGAGCCGGTTAAAGAGCAAGATAAGAATAAAGGAGCAAAACCTTTGAATCTTCTGGAGTCGGCATATGTGTCAGATATAGCGTCTTCCGAGAAGCTTATTGCCGCAGGAGCCGATATGGAAATAAGAGACGAAAAAGGCAGAACTCCTTTAATAATAGCTTTTCTTCATGAAGATTATGCGATGGCAAACTTTTTGCTGTCTAAAGGCGCGGATATAAACGCGCGCGACTATTTCGGCATGGCTCCGGTTTTGATTGCCGCTATGGCAAATAACGGATCTCTGCTTGCTTTATGTTTTAATAATAAGGCCGACGTTCTTGTTCAGGATGCTAACGGGCTTAATTCTTTAATGTTTCTTGTTTTTTTTGAAAATGAGGCTCTTGTTGACGCTATGGTCAATTACAATGATAAAACCGTAAACAATATAGATAACAGCGGGCTGACGCCGCTGGTTATGGCAATAAGCAAAAACAAAGTCCGCATAGTTGAAAAACTTATAGCAAAAGGCGCGTATATTAATTCTAAACGTTCAAGGCGTCCGTTAAATGTGTCGATCGAACTGGGAAATCTTCATATGGCAATGCTTGTTTTGAATAAAGGCGCGAGAATAAATGCCAAGGATTACAACGGAAACGCTCCGATAATTACCGCGGCAAGCAGGAATAATGCTGAGGCCGTAAAATTTCTTATGGCAAACGGCGCGAAAGCTAATGTCCGCGATGCCTACGGTTTAACGCCTCTTGATTATGCAAAAAAATACTCTAACAAAGAAATAATTACGTTATTATCCCGTTAGCATGCGCGTTTTATTGGAAAAATATTTTGATTTTAATATAATAAAAAAAATGAGACGGTGAGATGATGAAGGGTGAAGAGTGGAGTTAAAAGACAGAAGGTGAGAAGATGGGATGTTGGGAAGGTGGGCAAAGACAAGTACAACGACAAAGAAGAAACGACCACAGCTCCTCTCAACTTCTCAGCTTCCCACCCTCTCATCTTCTAGAGAGCTCCTCTCGGCATCTCAGCCTCCCAACTTCTCAGCTTCTAAAAAGGAGATACAATGAAATTTCTAAAACTTTTGCCTGCGTTTGTACTCGTTTTTTCAGCCTCAATTTCTTACGGCCAAGATTATCTTATGCATACTTTGATGACGCATACCGACAATGCGAGGTCGGTTGATTTTTCAAACGATGAAAAATACGTTTATTCGGCCGGATACGATTACAGGGTGGTTAAATGGAGGCTTGATAATTCGGAAAATATTATTTATTTGAAAGGACATACAAATATAATAAATTACGTAAGGTTAAGCCATAAAGGCGATATTGTCGCTTCCGCGGCGAATGATAATACGATCAAAATCTGGTCGGCAAGGGCAAATACTCTCACCAGGACGATGAAAGGCCATGAGCATTATGTCAACAGCGTGGAATTTTCAAAAGATGGGAAAAATATTCTTACGGCAAGTTCCGATAAAACCGTCAGGATATGGAGCCTTGCGCCTTCTTACGCGCAACAAAGAGTTTTCAGAGGTCACACGGACATAGTGAGACATGCCGTTTTCAGCCCCAGCGGCAATTATGTAGTCAGCTGCGGAGAAGATAAGACGATAAGATTATGGTCAGTGAAAAGAGAAGACAAACGGCTTCTTCAAACCGTGAAAGATCACAATGATATAGTTAACTGCGTCGCTTTCAGCCCTAACGGCAAATATCTCGCGTCATGCAGCGATAACAATGATGTGATCATATGGAAATTCGAAGGCGGCAAGCTCACGATGAAAAACCATATAACCGGCCATAAAGACAAAGTTAATACCGTAGCTTTTTCAAACGACAGCCTGATGCTTGCAAGCGGGAGCGACGATAACGATATAAAGCTTTGGAATGTTGAAACCGGTATGCTGATAGCTTCTCTTGTCGGGCACAGCGACAGAGTTAATGATTTGGTATTTTCAAAATCCGGAAGATACATAGTTTCGGCAAGCGACGATAAAACAATAAAAGTTTGGGGTCCGTTTCATTTTGACGAAAACACCGGTTCATTGGCGGAGCAGGTCGATGATGCCGATTTGCCGGAAAACAGCAGAGATGCCGGAACGCTCGACATTGAAACCGCAGAATAACAATAAAAAAATATGAGCAAAATAAAAAAGCTGCTGAATTATATATTTATAGACGATGTTCTTAAAGCGGATATAGAATTTTTAAAAGGGGTTTCTATTTTTTCGCATCTGCCGGACAGGTCTCTTTCGAAGATCGCTCTCATAATTTTTAAAAAAAATTATATGGCCGGAGAACAGATATACAAACAGCGTCATGAAGCCGATGTTTTGTACATAGTGAGAAGCGGGGAAGTGCTGGTTAAAAGTTCAAAGATTGAACAAAATATCGGAGAAGGCGGCTTTTTCGGAGAAATTTCTCTTATAGAAAACAGAAGACATGATTCTGCGGCGTCAGCCGTAAAAGACAGCGAACTCTATCTTATTTACAGGGTTAAATTCGACGATATGGCAGAATCAAACGCTAAAGCCGGACTGAGAATAATGAAAAATTTATCCGCAATCCTTGAAGCAAGACTGAGATGCGCCGAACATGAGATGCCTCAGTCCGTACGGGCTGAGACGGAGCAGAAACAGGAAAGCAATGACAGAAAGGTCAGGTAACCGTCTATTTATAATAGGCATAATGCTTTTTCTCGCAGGATGCCTGTTTTTATACTTTGCAAGAGGAATACTTGCGCCTTTTCTGATAGCGGCATTTATTACGTATCTTTTATCTCCTCTTGCAGTAAAAATACAATCATACGGTTACAGAAGATGGGTGTCCGTTGTCATTATGGCGGCGGTTTTTATTTTGATTATGACTGCGCTTGTCGCGGTTTTTATCCCGATCCTTCTTGATGAAATAGATAAATTCGGAGTAAATTTTCCTTCCTATTACGAATATGTTCTCAACTATGCCGAAGCCGCAAAAAACAAACTGGAAACGCTTATTCCTATTTTGAAAGAATACCGGATTTACGACGCCGCAGCCGAAAAAGTTTATGCGTTTGTGACTTCCGAAGCTCAAAAAGTTCCTCAGTACCTTATGAGTATTTTTTCTATGTTTTCCATAATTGTTTTGATCCCCATGCTGGTATTTTTCATGCTTTTGGGAGGAACGCGTCCGATACGTACGATCGTTGAACTTGTTCCGTCAAGTTATGTTGAAACCATACTTTCGATTTTATATGAGATGGATTCCGTTTTGGGAAGGTTTATCAGAGGGCAGCTTATAGAAGCCGTTTTTGTGGGAACGATGTCCGTTATAGCCCTGAGCATATTCGGAGTTAATTTCGCGCTTATTATAGGAATTGTCGCCGGTCTTGCAAACTTGATCCCTTATTTCGGACCGTTTGTCGGGCTTATGCTGGCGTCAATCGTCGGGCTTGTCCAGTTTCAGGATATTTTTATTCTTGTAAAAATTATTCCGTCGTTTCTTGTTATACAGTTTCTCGACAATAATGCGCTTCAGCCTCTCGTCGTGGGACAGAACCTCAATTTAAGCCCCGTGACCATGATATTTGCCATGCTTGCGGGAGCGCAGGTTTTTGGTTTTCTGGGCATTATTTTTGCCGTGCCGGTAATGGCGATAATCAAAACCATATTTTTTATGCTGGTAAAAAAATATAAAAAGTCGCTGGCATACCGATAGAAGCAATTACGAATTGAGTGTCTCTAAAAACCCCGCTTTTGTCATTGCGGGCTTGACCCGCAATCTATGGTTCACGACGAGATTGCGGCTCGGGGGCCGCAATGACGGCACTGAAAATACAGTTTTTTAGAGAAACCCAATTGTGATTAAAAGGGGTATTTTATGGACAATCATGTTCAGGGTTTTTCGCTGCTCACAAATGACGACATTCATTTATTCCGCGAAGGCAGCCATTTCAGATTATACGAGAAAATGGGCTCGAAAATTATTTCTAAAGACGGAGTGAACGGAGTTTATTTTTGCGTTTGGGCGCCGAACGCCGTATGCGTTTCCGTTATAGGCGATTTTAATTTTTGGGACAAACAAACCCATCATTTATTTGCGAGAACCGACGCTTCGGGAATATGGGAAGGTTTTATACCGGGAATGAAGCGGGGCGATACCTATAAATATTACATACAATCCAATTTCAATAACTACTGCGTTGAAAAAGCCGATCCTTATGCTTTTCATGCCGAAACGCCAAAAAAAACCGGTTCAAAAGTTTGGGATCTGGATTATAAGTGGAACGATTCAAACTGGATGCTTTCGAGAAAATCAAAAAGTTCAATAAAAGCTCCAATATCCATATATGAAGTCCATCTGGGTTCGTGGAGAAGAAAGCCCGAAGACGGCAACAGATGGCTTTCTTATACGGAAATTGCTCCGCAGCTTGCGCAATACTGCGTTGAAATGGGTTTTACCCATGTAGAGTTTCTTCCGGTCATGGAACATCCTTTCGGGCCTTCGTGGGGATATCAAAGCCTCGGATATTTTTCGCCGACAAGCAGGTTCGGCACGCCGCAGGATTTTATGTTTTTAGTCGACACTCTTCATCAGGCGGGCATAGCGGTCATTTTAGACTGGGTCCCGTCGCATTTTCCAAGCGATCAGCACGGATTATCTTTTTTCGACGGAACATATCTCTACGAACACGCCGACCACAGGCTCGGTTTTCATCCGGATTGGAAAAGCGCTATTTTTAATTACGGCAGAAACGAAGTAAAAAACTTTTTGATTTCCAGCGCTCTTTTCTGGCTTGATAAATACCATATCGACGGGATAAGAGTGGACGCCGTTGCTTCCATGCTTTATCTTGACTATTCCAGAAAAGAAGGCGAATGGCTGCCCAATAAATACGGCGGAAAAGAAAATATCGAAGCTATAGAATTTTTAAAACGTTTTAACCACGTTGTTTACGAAAATTACGACGGAGTTCAGACATATGCCGAAGAGTCCACGTCTTGGCCTATGGTTTCAAAGCCTACTTATTTGGGCGGGCTTGGTTTCGGTTACAAATGGAATATGGGCTGGATGAACGATGTTTTAAGCTATAAAAAAGTTGATCCGGTTTTCAGAAAATATCATCATAATAAACTTACGTTCAGTTTTTTATACGCTTTCAGCGAGAACTTTGTTCTTCCTTTTTCGCACGACGAAGTTACTCAGGGCAAAGGATCTCTTATCGGAAAAATGCCCGGCGATGAATGGCAGAGATTTGCCAATTTAAGGCTTATTCTTGCCTATATGTACGCGCATCCCGGAAAAAAACTTTTATTTATGGGCTCTGAGTTCGGGCAGGTGAGAGAGTGGAACCATGAAGAAAGCCTTGAATGGCATGTTTTGCAGTTTTGGCAGCATTCGGGAATGCAAAAATGGGTAAAAGATTTAAATCACGCGTATAAAGAAAATCATCCGTTTTTCGACTGTGATAACAGCTGGGAAGGTTTTGAATGGATAGACGCAAACGATTCGGATAACAGCGTTTTGTCTTTTGTCAGAAGATCTCCTTCGACAAAAGAAACGATACTTTGCGTTTTTAATTTTACTCCGGTACCGAGACACAACTATAAAGTCGGCGTCGACCACAAAGGCAGATGGGATGAAATATTAAACAGCGACGGCGTCGAATATTTCGGAAGCGGTTTGGGAAATATGGGTTTTAAAGAAGCCATTGACTGGAGCGCCCACGGAAGGCAGTACAGCCTAGATATAACAATCCCTCCGCTTGGAGCCGTGTTTTTTAGACACAGGGAATAAGCACAACACCAATACATAAAGTTTTGCCTTGGCGGCATAATTTTAATTCTTTTGCTTTGCAGATACGCCCTTGTATCTTTGGTGCAAAAAAAAGCTAAAATTTCCTCAAAAATCCTAGCAGCGTATGCGCGTAATATGTGTCAGCACGCCCTAGGCAGAGATAAAAATGATTTGGTTATAAAATATACAATGGATAATGTCAGTTCGCGGCAGGTATGATGTTGGAATTGCCGGAATTGTCGCAAAGCACGGCTTGTTTGATATGACATTTTGCTTTTTGTATAATCAAAATTATAAAAACTATTTTAGGGTTATCGGCGGCGAATATGGAAAAAATATTAAAAAATAATTATGACGATATTTTAAAGCAGATTATTACAGAGATAAAGGCTGCCCGCGTTAATGCCGCAAGGCGTGTAAACGTTACTATGATACAAGCATATTGGAATATAGGGCATAAATTATCTAAAGAGAAAATAGAGAAAGGATACGGCGGAAACGTTGTCGAAAGATTATCGGTTGATATAAAGAGCGAGTTTTCAAATCTTAAAGGTTTTTCGCCGAGAAATCTTTGGAATATGAAATTGTTTTATGAATTTTATAGCGCTGCCGATGAAAAACTGCAACGCAAAGTTGCAGTTTTGCCATGGCGGCATAATATCTTAATTTTGACCAAAATAAAAGATTTATCGGAGGCAAAGTTTTATATTGAGTCCGCTCTTGAAATGGGTTGGACAAGAGATGTTTTATTAAATTTTATTAACGCTGACGCTTATAGAAACGCTAAAAACCCCAAACTTCATAATTTTAATAAGGTTTTGCCGGAACATTTGCAAGATCAGGCCGATGAGATTTTAAAAAGTTCATACAATCTTAGTTTTCTTGGCATAGAAAGGCCGGTTAAAGAATTAGAACTTGAAAAAAGAATTTTAGAAAAAATAAAATTATTCATACTGGAACTTGGCAAAGGTTTTTCTTTTATGGGAAACCAATACAGAATTTCATCCCGCCAAAAAGATTATTTTATAGATTTATTATTTTTTAACCGGAATTTAAAATCTCTTATTGCGATAGATTTAAAAATAGGAAACTTTAAGCCTGAATATGCCGGTAAAATGAATTTTTATCTTGGTATTTTAGACGACAAAGTAAAAATAAAAGGCGAAAATCCGTCAATAGGCATAATCCTATGCGCCGATAAAGATAAAGTTGATGTTGAAATTGCGCTAAGAGACATAAATAAACCTATTGGAGTGGCAGATTACAAATTATATTTACCAGAGAAAAAATTAAAAGAATTGATAAGCAAAGAGCTTAAACGTTAGAGTGTCTCTAAAAATTCTAAAATGATATAAATTTTACTATTCAAAGTATCAATATTGCCGTCAGTAGAAACTATTGAGGCCGAATTGGCAAGAAAAAAAATTTGAAATTAAAATAAGGAATAAAAATGTTACATAGCCCAGAGGGACTTTGTCCCCAGACCAGGGAGCTTTGCTCCCAGACCAGAGGGAACTTTGTTCCCCAGACCAGACCAGACCAGACCAGACCAGACCAGACCAGACCAGACCAGACCAGACCAGACCAGACCAGACCAGACCAGACCAGACCAGACCAGACCAGAC
>WRNH01000028.1 GCA_009776745.1 Endomicrobiia bacterium
CTGGGCGTAGTACGTGCCGGCCGTAACCGGAGCATCCGCTCCGGAGTAGAGAAATACGTCAAAAAGATAAAGTTTGTCGCTCAAGGAATTTGTATACAGCTGATCCGCTACGGCAGTGTATGCGCCCGTAAAATCTATGCCGACTTTTATGCCGTTTGCGCCCGCTAAAGACAATCCGTTAAACATTGCGTATGAAGGAGCCGTTCCGTCAGTCAAATCAAAAACGGAATCTTCAAACAAATATGTCAGTCCCGTATAATCGGCAGCAGCCAGAGTTACTATGGAATCTTCAAAAATAATCAGATTGCCGCTGCCGTAATCGTTAAACTTGCCGTTAAGAATATACTGCGCTTGTCTTACCTCTTCTCTGGCTTTACCGAAATAAGCAACCGAATTGTTTCCCATAAACGTAACGTTTGACGGATTCAGAATTGTCGGAGCTACGGTTCTGTTATAAAAATTTTGCCGCGCATTGTTAAACAGATTAACATTATGACCGATATCGGTAACAATATTGCGGGTATAAAAACTCTGGGATACGTTCAGCACGCTGTCATATATATTGTTTATTCCCGTAAACATGGAGCCGTACTCGCCGCGGGCGCTGTGTACGGTAGTTACGCCGGCAAATTGTTCGTAAGTTCCTTGAAAAGTGCTGTTATTGCCGATTATATGAAGCGTTCCCGCGCTCGTTTTAGACGCATACGTAGCGGCATCACCGACCAAACCGGAATTATAAAGATATAAATTTCCCGGAGTCGTTATAAGAAAATCTCTTCCGTTATAAAGCCTGATACTCCCGCTAAGCCCGAACAATGTGCTGCCGGTAGCTTCAACGGTTCCTCCGTAAACGTCTATTGCTTTGTTCAAATAAGCGCCGTCAAGAATTAAAGTGCCTGTTGAAGAAGCCGTTTTTGTCAAAGTTCCTCCGGCATACCCGTCGGGATCTCCAAGGAACTGCCCCGTAAAAACCAAATCATCCGCAGTATCTATATTCATTATGCCGCTTTCGTAAATGCGTATAGTGCCCGAGGTTATGTTTCCGCCCTGCACCAAATCGAGAACCCCGCCGGTTATTTCCGTATAACCCGTGAAGAAATCCGAACTTACTGTTACCTGTCCTTCGGACAAAAAGAAATCCCCGATATATTGGGAACTGTCGCCGTTTATCCAAAGTGTTCCAAAACCGGTTTTAAAAATTCCGTAATCATTCTTAGCGCTGGCAAGCGTCTGACCGGCTATCCCGCCGTTAAAAATGACGCTATTTCCTATAATATTGCCGTTTATGTAAAGCGCGCCCGTTGAATCATTATACACGTCGTTAGGAAGCCCCGCGGCAGTGTTAGCGGTAAATATTATGTCTCCTGAAGAAGAATCAAGATAAAATATTCCTTGATTATAAATTGCGCCGCCGAGCACATCTGCCGAATTTCCGCTGAACTCCGATGGCCCTGCTATATATACGCCGCTGCGTTTATCGGAAGAATCATTATATATGGCTCCTCCGGACGCGGCCGAATTATCCCTGAAAACCGATTCGCCGAGCAAAAGAACGAAATGATTCGGCAAGCTCGAAAATCCCGGCGGAGTAGTTCCGTAAGTGTATATCGCTCCGCCGTTTCCGGCGGACGTATTTGATAAAAACTCGACGTGGCTTCCGGGAAGGCTTATGACGCTGCCTGAAATATTGTATATCGCACCGCCGTAAGTTGACTCGTTGGAATCAAATATCACATACCCCAATTCCAGACGGCTTCCTGCGGCATTATGCACCGCGCCTCCGTTTCCTGACAAAGCTTCATTGCCGGTAAAAGCCGCCGAAGATAAAACCGCAGTTCCGCCGTTGTATAAAGCCCCGCCTGAACCGTTGAGCGTTTTATTTGAATCAAAAGATAAAAACCCGCCGGACAAAACGTTTATTTGACCTTTGTTGTTATAAATTCCCGCTCCGCCGGAATCGGAAATATTATTTTTAATTTCCGCGTTTCCGTAAATATTTATTACGGCGACGGATACCGTGCTCAAACTGAAATTATATACTGCGCCGCCGCTGCCTCCGGACGATTCGTTTGAATCCATAATTACGTCACCGAAATTAAGATTTCCAGAATTATAAACGGCGCCGCCGTTTAAATCCGCAGAATTATTTACAAATTCGGCGGAAGACAAATAAACCGTGCCGGTATTATACAATGCGCCGCCGCTGCCGACAAGAGCATAATTTGAATGAAACAAAGCAAGCCCCGCCGGCAAAACCGTAAAATTACCCGTATTATAGACGGCTCCGCCGTTGGTATTTGCAGAATTTGACTGAAAAACGATATTTCCGGACATATTAAACGCGCCGGTATTGTACAAGGCTCCGCCGTTGGCGGCTGCGTTGGAATCAAAAAGAGAATCGCCTAAATTCACGGTGCCCACATTATATACCGCTCCGCCGCTGCCGGCAGCGGAGTTAGACGAAAACGACATAAAAGAACCTGCTTCCGTCGACGTTATTACGCCTGACGTATTGTTATACACAGCTCCTCCGGAGACGGAAGCAACATTATTGTCAAACAGAACCGTTCCCAAAACGTATATTTTTCCGTTAGCGCCGGTATTATATACTGCTCCGCCGTTGGTACCAGCGGTATTGTTTTGCATAACAACATCGTCCAGACTCAATCCGCCCGCAGTAACATATATTGCTCCGCCGTTTTGGCTTGAAGAATTGTTTTCGATTATCGCATTTGTTATAAGAGCCGAAGAAGCGGCATTGCTAAGAGTAAGAACGGAACCGCTTCCGGTAATATTTGCGCTTGATACGGTTATATCCTGAAGAGTAAAAAAAGTATTTGCATTTGCTATTCTAAAAAACGAACCTCTGGCACCCGGAACCGTTCCGTCGGTGCTTACCAAAATTCCGGAGAGAATATAATCCGACGCCGTTGCACCGCCGCCTTTTACCGTAAAATTTCCGCTTCCGGCGGTTCCCAAAGACTCATCTATATTGTATACGCCCGGAGCTGTAATAGTAAACTCTCTCGGCGTGTCCGTAGACGCGTTAATCAAAACTAAATCGTGATTTGCACTTTGCGAATAAGCGACGGACGCGCACAGAAAAAAGACAAAACTCAAGACGGATAATTTTTTCAACATTTGCTACCCCCATGTTTGATGTTTTTTAATTGCCATATCTATAACGCAAAAAAACATTCGTCCGAATTTTCCATGACGGATGTTTATTTATATAAATCAGGAGCAATATTCCCTATTATTCCTCTCATTAAGGTGTATTTAACTAAATTGGCTAAATTAAATCTGGTGCATATGCACCAATATTAAAATAAAAATTAGACCGAATAAACACGGCAAACGCATGAAAAAAGCGGAAATTTGCCGTATCTTTTTAAAGTCAAGGCGATAAAAAAGACGCTCAGCGCAAATATACGGAAGAGGCAAGACAGATTTCATGCGTCCACACACCCTAGAAAGTATTGCAATTGCACCGGAAATATTATAATCTAAGAGCCATGAAAGAATATATAAAAGTAATATCAAAATGTCATGTTTTTGACGGAATGTCCGATGCGGATATTGAGTCTGTTTTATCTCATATCAAACCCAAAATTTACAGATATAAAAAAGGTTCGTATATAACAATAGAATCCGATCCCGTCACGGATATATTCATAGTTTTGCACGGCTGCGTACAATTGATAAGAGAAGATACTTCTGGTACGCGCTCATTAATAGCGCAGTATACATCAGGAGACAGTTTTTTTGAAGCTTGCGCTTCCGTAAATATGCAAAGCCCTGTCAGCAGTTATGCCAGCGCCGATTCTGTCATAATGATTATTGAATTTGAAAATATTATAAATCTGCCGCGGGCGTTAACTAAGTTTTCCTCAAAAATAATAAAAAACTTGCTTTCGATAACCGTATGTAAACTTTATAATACTTACATCCATCTTATACACGTAAGCAAGCATGAGATCAGAAGAAAGATATTTGCTTATTTGATTTCGCAAAAAAACAAAGCCGGCGCAAACGAATTTGTGATCCCCGTCAGCAAAACGGATCTGGCAGATTATCTTTTTATAAACAGAAGCGCGATGACAAGAGAACTTGCCGCAATGAAAAAAGATAAGCTTATCAGTTTTAAGGGCAGAAAGTTTGCGATTATCACTGAAAAACGATACGTTTAACGGGCGCATCTGCGTCTTTATAAAAGGATCTACGGTGGATAAAAAATATAATATTATCATTATCGGCGCGGGGCACGCGGGCTGCGAAGCGGCTTTGGCTTGCGCGAGAATGGGTTTTAGAACTCTGATAATAACTTTAAACGCGGATTCTATCGCAAGCATGCCGTGCAATCCTGCTATCGGCGGAATCGCAAAGGGACAGATAGTAAGAGAAATCGACGCGATGGGCGGCGAAATGGGCTGGATAACGGATCATGCCGGCATACAATTTAAAATGCTTAACAGTTCAAGAGGTCCGGCGGTATGGTCTCCGAGAGCGCAGTGCGACAAACAGATGTATTCCATTATGATGTCCGGTTCTCTTCAAAAGCAGGCTAATTTGGATATTCTTCAATCCGAAGCAATATCTCTTATAATCAAAAACAACAAAGTATACGGAGTAAAAATATTGACCGGCGAAGAGATTGAAGCAAACGCCGTAGTGATAGCAGCCGGAACTTTTTTAAAAGGGAAGATCCACGTAGGCAAAATAAATTTTGACGGAGGAAGGTTTAACGAAGGAGTGGCTTCATATCTTTCAAAATCTTTGATTGATGACTGCGGTCTTGCGTTAAAAAGATTTAAAACAACAACTCCGCCGAGAATAAACGCAAACTCCGTTGACTATTCAAAAATGACCGAACATCCCGGAGACGAAAAACCGCGGCCTTTTTCCCATTTTACCGAAAAAGAAAACTGGAGAAAAAATCTAAAACAGATTTCATGCTGGCTAACGTATACTAATGCCGTATCTCATCAATACGTTCGGGATAATATTGAATTTTCTTCAATCAACACAGGAGATGCAGACGCTAAAAGTCCTAGATATTGTCCGTCGATCGAAGAAAAAATCCAAAGATATCCGGAAAAAGAAAAACACCAGATCTTTCTTGAACCCGAAGGAAGAAGCACAAATGAAGTATATCTGAACGGTTTATACACCGGTCTGCCTTTTGACGTACAGCAAAAAATGATCAATTCGATCGGCGGCCTTGAAAACGCAAAAGTTATCCGTTACGGATATGCCATAGAATACGATTTTTTATCCCCGCTTCAGATAAAAAAATCTCTGGAAACAAAAAATATTGAAAACCTTTTTCTCGCGGGACAAATCAACGGAACAACCGGATATGAAGAAGCCGCGGCTCAGGGGTTTATGGCGGGCGTTAATGCCGCGCTGAAAATTCAGGAAAAAGAACCGCTTATTCTGGGAAGGCAGGAAGCTTACACGGGCATTCTTATCGACGACATAACAACAAAAGGGATGGACGAGCCTTACAGGATGTTCACTTCGCGCGCAGAATACAGGCTTTCCATAAGAAATGACAATGCCGATTTAAGGCTGATGGATATAGGAAAAAATTTAGGGCTTATATCGGACGCGGCATATAAACGGTTTGACCTTTACAGAAATACTTTGATTGATTTATACGACGGAAAAGAAGACAGTTTAGCGTCTGATAACGATTTGCTGCCGTGGACAATCGAACAGGCAAGAGAAGAAGTCGCGATACATAAAAAATATGAAGGATACATTGAAATCCAAAATAAAACCGCAAAAAAAGTTAAAAAACACGAAGACAGAAGAATCCCCGAAGATTTTGATTATAATGCCATGAGCTCTTTATCTGCGGAAACAAAACAAAGGCTTTCGCAAGTCAAGCCCCAGACTCTGGGACAGGCTTCAAGAATACAGGGAATAAAGCCTTCTGACATAGCAATACTGACGATATATCTTGAGAAAAACAGACGCAGAGATGCATAGAGGCGGCGGGCGAAAGTTTAGCTGAGCGGAAGCTTAGAAGTTTGGCAACAGCTAACGCGTCCGCGCGACAGGCAAAGCCTGACGAGACAACTGCATGAAAGGATGGATTTAAATGAAAAATAAAAACGTTGATATTTATTTTTTCAGCGGCACGGGAAACACTTATCTGGCTGCAAAAAAAATTGAGGAAACTTTTGAGAAAAACGGCTGTTCCGTAAACCTTTTGCCTATAGAAAAGGCTGACCCTGCAAAAATAGATTTATCAAAAACTATCGGACTCGGGTTTACGATAGCGTGCTGGAATACTTATCCTTTCGTAAGGAAGTTTTATGAAAATCTTCCAAAAGCCGAAGGGACCGAAATGTTCATATTTACGACAATGGGCGATTCTTCTTTAAAAACGGCGGCAACCGCAGGATATATTCTTTCAAAAAAAGGGTATTCAGTCATAGCGACAAAGGGATTTCGTATGCCGAATAATTTTATAGCGGTACGCTCGGATGAAAAAAACAGAAAAACAATAAACATGGCTTATCCGAAAATTGAAAGTTTTGCCCTTGATATTTTAAACGGCGTTTCATCTGCAGAAAAAACAAATATCTTTTTAAGATTTTGCTATATGATTTCAAGATTTGTTACAAATACATGGAACTGGAAAATAAACCAGAAGATTATGAGATTAAATCTCAAAAAAGAAAAATGCGTTAAATGCGGACTTTGCGCCAAAATATGCCCCGTAAAAAATATTTCTTATTCGGAATATCCGGCTTTTGACGGAAATAAATGCCAATTTTGTCTAAGGTGTATGTCTTACTGCCCGCCTCAGGCAATAAAAAAATTCTTCGTTTTGAAAACGTATAGAGCCTTAAACGACATAACGGCAATTACGGATAAGGAAAAAGAGTGAAACTCCGTCTTTAAAAAGGAGATGTTAAAATGTCTATTGAAATAGTAGGGCTTGCGGCGGGAGTTTTCGCGACAATAGCGTTTGTGCCGCAGGTATATAAAACGTGGAAATCAAAATCCGCGAAAGACGTTTCAATGCACATGTTTTTGATATTCATAACCGGAGTAACTTTATGGATAATTTACGGCGCCGTAAAAAAAATACCGGCCGTGATGATTTCGAACATAATCATATTTATACTTGCGGCTCTTCAAATTTTCTTAAAAATTAAGTATGATAGAAACAAGACAGCAATGAAGAATGAAAAATGAAAAGTTAAAAATATACAGGTTTTCGCGATGCAAAAACATATAAATTCTTCGTTGTCTAAAAAAAAGGAGAGCAGTATGAAAAAATTTAGTTTTGTTTTAGCGGCAATTTTTGCAGTTTCGGCGGCCAGCGCGTTCGCGCAGAATGAAAACGCTGAATTAGAAACAGGAATTGAAATATCAGCGTCAGTAACTCAGGAAACAAGCGCTCCTGTGGCAGCGCCCGTAACAACAGTATCGGCGCAGCAGCCCGCAGTTGAAAGCAAAGCGCATGTAAACGAACCGAAAACGGATATTCTTACGGATGCGCAGAAAAAAGAATCAAAACAGAATGCAGATATGATAAGAAAACAGGCAAAAGATTTGGTCAATAAGGCAAAAACGGCGAAAAAGAAAGCGGATGCAGACGCTAAAGTTATAAAGAATCAGGCGAAAAATGATGAAAAAACAGTACTCTCAAAAGTAGCGACAATGAAGGAAAAAGCCGCTGCCGAGAAGAAACATTCCGACTCTGAAGCAAAAGCGCTTGAAGACAGAGCAAAATCAATAAGGGAAGCGGCAAAAAATAATCAGAAAGAAACTTTAAATGACGCAAATGCAATGGCGCAAAAAGCTAAAGAAACCAGAGAAGCCGCGTTCAAAAGAGCCGATGATCTTGTGAGTATAGCCGCACAGGATGAAAAAGAAGCTCAAAGACAAGCGGATCTCCTTTTGCAGAGCATACCTAAATAACGGCAGAGAATAGTTAATAGATAGCAGAGAATAAAAAATTCCGGAAGGCAAATCCTTCCGGAATTTTTTATTCTCCGACTTTAAGCGGCTTTCAATAATTCCATTATGTTTCTTGTGTCGTTTTCGGTATTTTGTTCGGTTATGACAGTTTCAGCAGCATACTTAGCAGGCGGCAATAAAGCCTC
The DNA here is from genome assembly GCA_009776745.1 of Endomicrobiia bacterium. Taxonomy (GTDB): domain Bacteria; phylum Elusimicrobiota; class Endomicrobiia; order Endomicrobiales; family Endomicrobiaceae; genus Endomicrobium_B. Next base: position 8,127 of record WRNH01000028.1, read on the forward strand.
TATTAAATTTCCTGCCGCGGCCGCGCGCTCTTGCGGAACAGAACTTGACGCCCATGAAGAAGAAGATAATTCCAGCAGTTTTACTGGATTAAAATATCTCGCGCTTTTACTGCTTTTTATAAAAGCCGAAAGTTCTTTGTATTTATCCAGTTTTATAACGCACTGTGCAGTTCGCCAAAAAGCGCGTCCGTATAATCCGTTTTTGCTGACAAATTCATATATTGATTGTAAGTTACGGTATTTTTCAATTCGTTTATAACTGACGCGATCTGAGACGCGACGGTTTTAATATTGATATTATTCCTTCCTGAAACTATTTCCACATATTCCGGTATTTCCTGATAATCGACCAAATCTATTTTTATTTTTTTAAACACTCCGTCTTTTCTTTGCGAAGCCAGCCAATATTTATATCGCCTGCGCCACCTTCGACAAAAATATTTTTGACTTTATACTCTTCACACAGTTGGGAAAGAATCATACTGATATTTTTCTGTACCGCCGGATGACAGTGCAGATCCTGTATGATTACCGCTGAAAAAGATGAGCCTGAATTTTTAAATGAAGTTATATTGGAGTAATTAAGTATTTTTAAACCGTCTTGCATAATACTCTGCCGGCCGGACACTGAGGAAGCAGGCAATGAAGGAAAAACGCCCTGTCCTAAAACAGACGTTTCCAATAAACACAATGCGATGAATACTGAAATAACTTTTTTCATTTCTCTATCGGCTGATTTTACTCTCCTGCCATCATATATTCCGCGACTAACGCATGAAAGCTAAATCAAAAACCATTTACCGTCGAAGCAGTTCTCCATCTCCCTCATCAGGGAGATGGCGCATGCGTTTGCCGTGTCATATCTTCAAGTATTGTTTCTTTTTCAATTAATTTTTGATATTATTCTGAAATGGAAAAAAAAGAGCTTTTCAACAAATTCAAAGACTATGCCGCTTTTAATATTATAGCTGATTTTTCAGAGAAAAACAGTGAGTTATTTAAAAAATACTTTGATGAACTTGTTGAGTGGAATCAAAAATTTAACCTTATATCGTTTAAAAGCGAAACCGATTTGATTTACAGACATTTCTGCGATTCTCTTTACAGCGCAAAAGCAATTTTGGAAAGTCAAAGTGAAAATAACAAGGATCCCGGATTACGGCATTCGGAGGCGGCACGGCAAAGCGTGCCGGATCAGAATTACAGCCAAAAAAAAGCTTGCCGCCCTGAACTTGTTTCAGAGTCTGCCGCTGCCGCTAATTCCGCTTTGCAGCTAAAAGTTGCCGATCTCGGCACAGGTTCCGGAATGCCGGGCATTCCGGTAAAAATAGCCATACCTGAAATTAAACTTACGCTTGTAGAATCTATAACCAAAAAATGCGCGTTTTTAGAAAACGCCGCAAAAAAACTCGGTTTTGATATTGAAATCCTTAATAAAAGAGCGGAAGAAATCGGACAAAATCCGGCTTACAGGCAGAAATATGACATAGTTTTATCGCGCGCCGTAAGCAAGTTTTCGCCGAATCTTGAAATATCTATTCCCTTACTGAAAGTCGGCGGGCGTTTTATCGTACACAAAACAAAAAATTCTGCCGAAAGCAAAGAGGAAGGCCTCCCGTCTGTAGAAAACGCGTTAAGACACTTAGGCGCAAAACTTGAAAATATAATCCCCTACAAACTTCCCGAGCAGGAACTTGATTATTGTATTCTGGTTTTTAAAAAATACAAAGACACGCCCGCACAATTCCCAAGAAAACCCGGAATTCCGGAGAAAAAACCGCTGTGACCGCAGTGAAAATATTATTTCCGATACAAAACAGAAGATATTACCCGCCTGTCAAAAGACCGCCTAAAAAACAGCATAGAACATCTGAATTTTTAAACAATAAAAAAGGGTACATTTTAGATAATGTACCCAAATCATATATAAAAAGTGTCGGGGAGACAGACTAAATTCACTCACATTTGGTCTTGCTTTGGTCTTAATTTTAGCCTTATTGTCCTTTTCCCCGCTGTCTCCTACATACAACTTATCATAGCATATTAGTTCTCTGTTACTCAATATTTAAGATAATGCGCTTAACTGCCTAACAGAGTCCACTGCCATTTGCCAAGTGATGTCTGCAGTGTAAGCATATCTTTTCTGGTATCTCTTCCATAAATCAGCCATAAGAGAACTCGTTTCAATGATTTCTATTATATTGTCCGCATCCGCTACCTGCGGCACTGTGTTGCGATTTTTGGAAGTCTTTTCCAACGCGCTCTTGAATATCTTTTTATCAAAGCTATGGGTTTTGGTTAAGACATAGATGTCGTAGAAATCTCTCATTCTGGTATTAGTGACGTCGCGAGAGAGAATAGTCTCAAGTTTTTCCGCAAGAACCGTCTCCACGTTATACGCCATAACGGGTATGCTTCTATCCTCAAACATTAGTTGAAAGTCATACTTAATTTCTTTGGGCGTTACAAAATCTCCCGTACTGATGTCTATCTTTATTGTCTGTTTCGTTTTATCCAAAACCGTCTCAATAGAAACGCGGTAGCCGGGGTAGTCCGCTTCTTCGTGTATTGCTCCTATTTTCTTAAAGGTAAGCGTAACATTGTCATCAACAGGAATGGTTAAGATTTCCTTAATTACCGCCTCTATGTCTGCTTCCGAGAAATTTCTTTTCTTGAGAACCGTGTCTATATCCATAGTGGCACGCGTTCCTATACCTACCATAGAAGATATAAGCATACCGCCCTTGAGTATGAAATTGTTTTTATACTTTGAAACAGAAATGCGTTCAAGCAAGCGTTCTAACATGAAGTTACGCAAAATGATTTCTGGAGAAATGTTTTTCTTCTCTGCCAAGTTTCTTGTCAGGGCTTTTAACTGAGTAGATGTTTTCACAACAAGACCTCCATATACCCTCGCAAAATCTTCGTTATCTCAAACTCTTCAGCTATTCTCATAAGCAGGCTAAGATTCTTATCTTTGCGTTTTGAATACTCTTTAAGCGCCTGCGTAACAACAGCTATGTCCATTTGGTTGCGGCTTCTTACAGAGTCGCAAATCGTCCTTTCAAGTCCATAGACAGAAACCTTATGCCCGAAAACCGTTTCCATTATTACGATATGTTTTTTGTATAAATCCGACTTCAGTGAAAAAACAGTTAATCCGTCTTTTCTAAGGCTTTTATTGTTATATCCCCTCGGAACCGTAACGCTGTAATTTATAGGGTCTCTGTCGGTAAGGTCATGAAGAAACAATGCTGTTTCGTGGGAGTAAATTAACTTAGGTCTCCGTTTTTGAAAAATGTACATCTTATCTGGCAAAACATCATGCGAAGCATAAACGCCATGAGTAACGCGTTCAAGAGTACCGTTCTTAACAAACAACCGCAGGCGTTCATTGGATATGCCGACGGCATTTGCTTCTGCCGTAGTAAGAATACCGTCCTTCTTTTTAAGCAAAGATTTAAGTTGATTCATAAGTAGCCTTTGATTTTGATACAACTATTATAACTTAAAGTAGTATAAAAATCAAGCCATTGCATTACAGTTGTACAAAGCAAGAATCAATTATAATCTTATGCAGCCATGTAGAATTATCATAAAAAGACCTTTGACTTTAATACGCCTATTGCAACTGAAAGTAGTATGAAAATCAAGTCACAGCAGGCAAATCAGGTTATTTAACAAAGCATAAAGATAAAAATCTATTGGTTTAAAAAAGATTGTCTTTTCGTACTCACAATACGCAAATAATGACTTTTTTAAACTAACAAGCCAGCGCGGGGCACAGTTAGGTTATTCTCTTAATTTTTTTGCTTTTTTCAGGCCGTTGAGGAATTGATTCTTTATGCCGTTTTCTTTTTCTTTGCCGCTTAAGTCTGTCAAAACATCAAAAAGTTTGCCGTTAGCGTATTTCGGAATTTGAATAATCTTTGCGAGCGCGTATGCGCTGCTCCAGCGGATTACCGTGCCTTCGTCTTTCGTGTTTTTCATTACGTCTTTTATCGCCAAATCCAAATCGTTAGGATACAAATGCGCGATATTGCCGACTATTCTTGAAGCCTCTCTCTTTACAGAGTTTGACTTTGATGGAATAAACTCTTGAACAAACTTCAGCCAATCCCTATTTGATATTTCAGGGTTTTTAGATGTGACATCTTCCATTGCTTCAAAAACTAAAGCCATTTTCTTATCGTCAAGCGTATTCTTTAGCTTTTGGATTTCTTTGATTGTAATCGATTTCTTACGTATGGCCTCGACTATTTCCTCTCTTTTTTTGACAGGTTTAATCAATTTGTTATCCAACAGACAATTGATATTCATATTCATTACTCCTATAGGAACTTTTTCAATGGTTAATGATTATCGGATGGTATAAATAAAAAAAGTCGGGGAGACAGGACTTGAACCTGCAGCCTCCTGCTCCCAAAGCAGGCGCGATAGCCAATTACGCTACTCCCCGTTTAACGACAGATAAAAGGTAATATGAAAAAAGTATAACGGCAGTGACTAAAAATTTTTTATATTTTACTTATTACTTTTTACTTGTCTTATTATTTCTTTCGCTTTCTGCAGAGCCTGCGCTCTGTGGCTTATCTTGTTTTTTACTTCGGCGTCAAGTTCCGCGAAAGTTTTATTTTGTTCAGGGACAAAAAAAACAGGGTCATAACCGAACCCTTTGTCTCCGGCTGAATGTCCAAGTATTATACCAAATATTTTACCTTCCGCCAATGATACCTCGCCTTCGGGACTTGAAACCGCGATAACGCATCTGAACTGCGCATTTCTTTTACCGCTTGGCGCGTCTTTAAGAGCTGCCAGCAATTTTTTGTTATTGTCGTCATAGCTACAGCCGTCGCCGGCATAACGGGCTGAATAAACTCCCGGTTCGCCGTTTAAATAATCAACTTCCAAACCGGTATCGTCGGCAAGCGCCCATTTCTTAAAATAAAGCGCGGCCTCTTTAGCTTTTTTTACGGCATTTTCTTCCAATGTTTTCCCGTCTTCGGCCGTTTTGGGATATGATGGAAAACTTGTCATAGGTATGACTTTAATATTAAAATCTTTCAAAATCGCCGAAATTTCTTCGACTTTATGCTTGTTGCCGGTTGCAATGATTATTTCGGTTATCATAAAGCCCCAATTAATATTCTCTATTCTTTATTCTTTGCTGTTTCCCAATGTCTTTTTCTGCGCTGCCGTTATCTGTTTTATGCCTTCATACGCCATATCCAAAAGTTCGTCCATTTCTTTTCTTGAAAACGGTTCGCCTTCGGCGGTTCCCTGGATTTCAATAAATTTTCCGGCTGACGTCATTACTACATTCATATCCAAATCGGCATTATTATCTTCTTTTGCCGACAAATCAAGAACTTTTTTGCCGCCGCCGTAAATGCCGACGCTTACGGCTCCGACAAAATCCTTCAGCGGGATTGCTTTTAAAAGTTTTTTCTTTTTTAAATTTTGAAGAGCAAGCGCAAGCGCGACAAATCCGCCGTTGATCGAAGCCGTTCTCGTACCTCCGTCGGCTCTTATAACGTCGCAGTCAATAGTTATCGTTCTTTTGCCAAGCCTTGATAAATCTACGCAAGCCCTTAATGATCTTCCTATAAGGCGAGAAATTTCCTGCGCTCTTCCGCCTTCAGACAAACGTTTTCTTGGCGAACGCTGGTCGCAAGATCTGGGAAGCATAGCGTACTCGGCGGTTATCCAGCCGTGCGTATCGCCTTTTTGCTCGACATACGGAGGAACTTTCTCTTCGACGGAAGCAACGCATAAAACTTTCGTCTCCCCCATAGAAAACAGACACGAACCCTCGGCATGCTTCAAATAATTTTTTATAATTTTAATTTTTCTCATATATACTCCCGCGGAAACGGCAATGAATAAGTAACAAGTAAGATGTAATAAATAACGGCAAGGACTAAAGATTTTTGCCTTTTACTTATTACGGGTGTCTCTAAAAACCCTGTTTGTCATTCCCGAAATTTGTTATCGGAAATCCGCGTTGCTATTTTATCGACGACAACAGCAAACATGGATTTCCGTTTTAACGGGAATGACCGACGTAGGCAGGGTTATTAGAGACCCTTACTTATTACTTTTTATTGCCGTTAAAAATTCCAGCGAAGACTCAATTGTCCGCCTATGCCGGCTCTTCCGAGGCTTCTTCCGTAAAGTTCGGCTCCTGCGGAAATTTTATCCGAAAAAGCTTTTTCAACGCCGACGCCGTACTGTACATACGGATCTACGGACATAACCGGAAGTCTTATATCGTCAACAATGCCTTTTGTTTCATTCGATAAACTCCAAACTCCGCTAAGATTTACAAATGAAATTAAATCATTTTCAAACACGGTGGAAAGTTTTACTCCGGGCTCAACATGGAAAGGGCTGAACCTTTCAACGTCGACTTTTACTCCGGCGGTGTTTCTGTAAGCAGATACTTCTATGACTGAAAATGACAGGTTCAAAGAAGGCTGCAAAGTAAATTTTTCTTCGGAATCGATATAAAAATTATAACCCGATTTTACGGCAATGCCTTTTGTATACATCATAAAATTATCTTTCCCGTACCTGCCTTCGCCATGTTCGCTTACCACGCCGAGATTAGCCGTGAAAGCCGTATAAAAACGTTCCTTGAATAATACCGCCGTCACGCCCACCAATCCGCCGCCCTGCGTAATAGTTGCGCCGTCGTATGACTGGTCTGAAGCATTATACGCTCCGTATAATGAAAACACTCCGCTGACACTTCTTCCCATATCGGACGGCTCTGAGTTATATCCGGCATACGCTCCGTACGCGGTATTTGTTATCGTAAGCCTTTTAGTAAGTTCAATATTGTCATTATAAGCATAAGGTCTTATCCACAAACCTTTAACGCTTTCTTCGCTTAAAGCTTTGTCAATTATGCTGAAAGCCTGATCGTATGAATTCAACTGTCCGAGATATCCGCCTGTCTGCATAGTTATCGGAGCTATAAAAACCGAAGGATTAAAATCAAAAGTGTGTTCAAGATTCAATATCCCGTTGCCATAACTGACATAATAAGCAAAAACGGGTCCCAGTATTTCCTCGCAGTCATTGCTTAATCTCAGCGCGTTCATAAATTTGTTGTCATCGGAAATTTCTATGCTGACTTTTGTCTCAAGCTTTTTCAAATCGTTTAATAAAATTATTTTGTCTATTACAAGTTCTCCGTTATCATTATTCATCACGGAACCGACAAAATTATCAGCTTCTCCTTTTCTAAGATCAACATCAATGCTTACATAAGCGCTTCCCGCATCCGGCAAATTAAAATCCGAAACGGAAACATTATCTATTTTCAAGTTTGTCATATCAAGCCTGCTTCCCTCATGCATATTAAACGTTACGTCTTTGAAGAAAGCGGTTTGCTCTCCGAACTTTATAGCGCTGTTATATAAATTGACAATATTCCCTGATGCCGAATTTATATTTCCAAATTCCGACATATCGCCGTTAAGATATAATATTCCCAAGCTTGGTCCGGAAACTATTACCGACGGATCATCCGAAACTGCCGCATTTATATTAATTATATTATTATTTCCGTCGGAAGTCAGCGCGTCGTTAAGAAATATTACTTTTCCGGATAAAGCATTAAGATTAAGCTTGGCGCCGCCCGAAAGATGTACGGCGTTTGATTTATTTTCAGCGCTGTTATTTTGAAATTCGACATCCGAGTTCTGAGCAATGACATTTACGACCCCTCCATTGCTGTATATCGCGCCTCCGGCTGCGTCAGTACCGACAGCGGCATTTCCTATAAACGAAGAATCATAAATATTCAGCTGATTTTCATTATATACGGCTCCGCCTTTGGCAGCCGTAAACGTTGAAGCTGCTATATTTTCTTTAAAAATAACGTCAAATATATTTGCCGTTCCTAAATTATAAACTGCGCCGCCCTCTTCCGCCTGCGCATCAGTGATAATGAGTTCGCTTAAATTCAAAACCGTATCCGCATCCGCAATATTAAAAACATTGGAAACTTTATTTCCGTAGATTGCTATTTCCTCTCCGCCGAAAATATGAAGAGTTCCCGTAGACAATAAAGAATTAAAGTTGGCGGGAACATTGTAATCTGTTGTAAGCGTGTAAGATCTATCCCCTGTTTGCGTGCTGACGGCATGCTGAAACGGATCGTCCGTATATTCCGTCAGAAGAAAGTTGAGAGAGCGGTTATCCGATCCCTGTGTAATGCGGTACACTCCGCTGCTTCCGTATGTCACAAAATCTACTTCGTCAAGATAATCAGCCGTCATTGTGACGGGATTTGTAAAAATTGTTATGTTTTCGGAAATGCCAAATTCAATATCGTTAAGAATACTCATTCCGTAAAAACTTAACTTACCTCCCCCCAAAGCTTCCACGGAAATGTCTATCCTGTCCGACCCTCGGCTAATTAAATCTACGTCCATTTTCACGTTTGCCGTTCCGTTTACGACATTAAAACTTGACACGTAAATCGTATCGTCAGCCCTGCCGTTAGCCGTATCAAGCTCGGCGCCGCCGTATATAGTCAAATTGTTTCTGACTGATGAAGTTCCTATCGAACCCCTTGAAGCTGCAGCAAGATAGTTTCCTTCATTCTCGGCATCTTCAATTCCGTCAAAAATTCCAAGTTTCAAAACACCGTCGTAGAGATTTACGCCATTGCCGGTAACGGCATTATTAAATACTATAATTCCGGTCGTCGGCGCAGTATCAGGAATTTTATTGCCGTCAGGAACGCCGGGGCTGGCCGCCAAATCCCAACTGCCTTCCATATTGATATTTATTATCCCGCTGTCGCCGGTTATAGCATCATTAAACACAATGCTGTCGCCGCTGCCGGCATTAAGATTCATTTCGGCATTTTCGGCATTATGTACGGCATTTGATTTCAAGGTAGAGGTGTTTCCCGTAAATTCCACGTCTGAACCGTCGGCAATAATACTTAAAGTTCCTTCATTATATATGGCTCCGCCTTGCGAATTTCCATTGCTGACATTCACGGCTGAATTATACATAAAAGACGAATTCGTCAAAATTGCCGTTCCGGCATTGTACAAAGCGCCGCCATAAGCATAAGAGTCAGAACTGCCTATCACGGAAACTATCGCCGAATTATTTTTAAACTGTGAGTCTGAAACGTCAAGAAAAGAAAGATTATAAACAGCTCCTCCGTAAGCGAAAGAATCCGAATCAGCACTCGCCGTTACGTTTACGGAATTTGCGTCAAAAATAACATTTGACAAAACTGCGTTTCCGGCATTATAAATCGCTCCGGCGAAAACTTCTCCCGCAGCGCCTTTGTTAAATCCGTTTTTTAAAATTACGTTTTCTATGTTCAAAGTTGTTGAGGAATCCTGCAAAATAAAAATACTTTTAGGATTTTCGCTGCTGCCGATAACGGAAATGCCGTCCCCCTCCCCAGCCAAAGTAAAAATACCGGTTGAAACGATATTATCGTAATTTTCTAAAATATTATAATTGCTTTCTAATCTCAAAAATCTCTCGCCATAAGCTTTTACCGCAGCCTGAAACGGATCGCTTTCATATTGAAGCAAAGTAAAATTTAAGCCTAAAGAATCCGCGCTGTTTACGACACGATAAGAACCGCTTACCTGCAAAACGCCTTCATCAATACGATATTTGTAATAAACGGTGTCTATCGCTGCAATATTTGCCGACGATACTCCTTCAAATAAAGCTATGTCTGCAGAAAATCCTTCGGAGCCAAAATCGCTGATAATGTTTAAACCCGGCAGCAAATCAACGCTGCCTCCTCCGGAAAAAGAACCGCCTATGTTGATTTTATCCGAAGTTGCCGCGGCAAGATCAAAATCCGCGTTAATCTTTGCAGTGCCGCTGACATTGAAATCGTTTACGTAAACAATATTTCCGGCATTCCCGTCCACCATATCAAAAACGGTATTATCCTGCATTGTAAAATTTTCTCTTTGCGATGCGCTTCCTATCTGCCCGTAAGTAAAAGTACCCTCTTCAATTTCATAAGAGCCAAGCTTTAAAGTTCCATGATTTAAACTTATCTCGTTGCCTAAAACCGAATTTGTAAAAACGGTTTGTCCGCCGCCGGCAACATTAATATTGATCAAACCGCCGCTTCCGGCAACTTCGCTTATCAATGCGCCGCCGGTCAAAGTAACGGTATCGTCGTTGTTTATCAAATCGACTTCCAGCAAATCCGCGCTTGACGTTAATTTACCTGCGGTTATCGTCAGAGTGCTCTGCCGTATTGAAGCCGTATTTGTCAAATCCAATGCAGAATCGTTTAAAATGAGTTCGCCGGAACCTTGAAATACTATCCCGCTTACCGCTGTGCCGCCGGTCAAAGTAACGGTATCGTCGTTGTTTATCAAATCGACTTCCAGCAAATCTACGTCTGAAGTTAATTTGCCCGCATTTATCGTCAGCGCACTCTGCTGTATTAAAGCCGTATTTGTCAAATTTAACAAGGAATCGTTTAAAACTACTTCGCCCAAACCTTGAAAACCTATGTCGCTTATGTTGCCGATAAGCGAAGATCCGTCTCCGACAATTGTAAAAATCCCGTCGTTTACTACGGTTTTTGAAGACATAAACAAAACGGAAGAAGCGCCGAGCGTCAAGTCTGCGGTAATTTTTCCGTCTGAATTTATCAGCAAATTATTTCCGAAAATTTGCTGATAAGAATCGATTTGCCCTTGTATATATATCGTTCCGGTAAGTTCGGAAAAAGAGTTGATATCGTTTCCGATATTATTGTAAGGCGCCGTTCCGTCAAAAATAAGCGTGTCTCCGTTTAAAACCGAATCTTGAGTCCCGTCATAGACATGCTCATCGGCATATAAACCGGCAGAAAAAACAGTTAACAGCAATAATAAGGTAATAATCTTTTTCATCATAACTCCCATGATAAGTTTGGAGTGTGAAGAGTGGAGATATTGTGTTTCGGCGGGGACAAAATCCCTGCCTAATCAGTTTTCGCTTTGCGAAAACGCATCATCTTCACTTTTCACTCTTAACTCTTCACTCTTTTTTATTATATTTATCCCAAAAATCTCAGACTTTCGTTTATTTTTTCAATTTTGGTTTGGGCGTCCGACAAACGGGCTTTGATTTTTTCTATTTCCGTTTCCGGCGCTCTTTTTACAAAATTCTCGTTTTGAAGTTTGGCATTTGTCCTTTCAACTTCCTGTCCGGCAAGAACAATTTCTTTTGCAAGCCTCGCCTTTTCTTTTTCAATATCTATAAGCCCTTCCAAAGGTAGAAATATCTCAAACCCTCCGGCAACCGCTAATGCGGAGTTTTTCGGCCTTTGCATGTTTTTACCAAATTCTATATTGCTGATTTTGGCAAGTCTTTTTATATAATCTTCGTTCTCATTTAACGTTTTTTCATTTTCGGGATTTAAAACGCTGAACATTGCTTCTATCTGCGCCGCGGGAGAAATATTCATTTCGCTGCGTATTGTCCTGATTTTGGTTATTATTTCCTGAACAGCCAGCATCTTTTCAACGACAGATTCCCGATAGAAACTCTCGGGAATGACAAACAAAGAAGACTCGGCAATTATTTTATCTCCGCTTTGCCGTTCGTCCGCTGCCGTTGATCCGTAATTCGTAATTCGTAATTCGTAATTGCCGTTAAGCGTTTCCCAAATCTCCGCGGTTATAAACGGCATTATGGGCGACAGCAGCTGAAGAGCCGCTTTAAGCACATATATAAGTATTGATAAAACTTGTTTCTTAACAGCCAAATCCTGCGACATAATGCGTATTTTTGAAAGTTCTATGTACCAGTCACAGTACTTTGTCCAGAAAAAATCATAAAGTTCTCTCGCGGCCGCGTCTATATCATAAATTTCATACGCCGCTTTTACTTTTTTCGAGGTTTCGGCAAGCTCCGCCAAAATCCATTTGTCGGCAAGTTCCGAAGGCTTGATTTCGCCCAGTTCTCCGGCGCCCTCAAGATTCATTATTATAAAACGCGATGCGTTCCATATTTTATTTGCAAAATTTCTCGCCGCAAGAAACGACTCGTCGGAAATCTGCATATCCCTTCCCGGCGCGGCCGCCTGAGCAAGCGCAAATCTTAAAGCATCCGTGCCAAATTTATCCATAACCCCGAGCGGGTCTACAACATTTCCCAAAGATTTAGACATTTTTTTGCCGCTTTTATCTCTGACTATGCCGTGAATGAAAATATCTTTGTATGGAATTTTATCTATAAATTCTAAGCCGAACTGAACCATCCTTGCTACCCATAAATAAAGGATTTCATGTCCTGTGACTAAAACTGCAGTCGGATAAAAATATTTCAAATCTTCATTATTTTCATCTGAACCCCAATTGAAAACGCTCACAGGCCACAAAGCCGAAGAAAACCATGTGTCTAAAACGTCATCGTCTTGCAGAAATTTCGTTCCTTTGCATAAAGGGCATTGAGCGGGCGTTTCAAAAGACGCTATGGGCTTACAGCTTGTTTTATTTCCTTCTTCGTCGGCGCAGTAATAAACCGGTATCCTGTGCCCCCACCAAATCTGCCTGCTTATACACCAATCTCTAAGATTTTCAAGCCATAACACATAAGGTTTTTTCCACGAAGCCGGATAAAACTTTGTTTCTTCTTTATTAGCGGCGTTAACGGCTCTTTTTGACATTTCGGAAACGTTTAGAAACCATTGTTCCGACATCAAAGGCTCTATAGTATTTGCACATCTGTAACATCTTCCTACGGAATGCGAATATTCTTCCGTATTTATAAGCAGCCCTTGCGCCTGCAAATCTCCAACGACCGCTTCTCTCGCGTCGGCAACGCTTAAACCCGCGTATTTTTCCGGAACGTTTATCATTTTTCCGTTGATACCAATAACTTCTATTGCTTCAAGATTATTTCTTTTTGCGATCTCATTATCAGTCGCATCGTGCGCCGGAGTAACTTTCACGGCTCCTGTTCCGAAAGATTGATCAATAACATAATCGGCGACGATTTTTATTTCCCTGTCAACCAGAGGAAGCATTATTGTTTTTCCTATAAGATACGCGTATCTTTCGTCATTAGGGTTAACTGCGACGGCAGTATCGCCCAGCATAGTTTCGGGCCTTGTAGTAGCGACGACAATATATTCCGCCGAATCTTTTAAAGGATATTTTATATGCCAAAGACTGCTTTTTTCATTTTCATATTCAACTTCTATATCGGACAATGCAGTGGCGCAGCGCGTGCACCAGTTGACAAGCCTTTTCCCTCTGTATATAAGCCCTTTGTCATAAAGTTTTATAAAAGCTTTTTTAACGGCTTTTGAACGCTCCTCGTCCATCGTAAAAGCCGTTCTGTCCCAGTCTAAACCGCAGCCGAGTTTCTTGAGCTGATTTAAAATAGTGTCGCCGGTTTCAACGCGCCACTTCCACATGGTCTCAAGAAATTTTTCCCTGCCTAAATCGTATTTTGTTTTCCCTTCTTTTTTAAGGAGTTTTTCGACGACATTCTGCGTGGCGATCCCACCGTGATCCGTTCCTGGGACCCACAAAGTATTGTATCCCTGAAGCTTTTTAAATCTTATTATTATGTCCTGCAAAGTATTGTTAAGCGCATGCCCCATATGCAAAGATCCCGTCACATTCGGAGGAGGTATGACTATAGTGAAAGGTTTTTTGTTTTTATCGGACTTGGCGGAAAACGTTTTATTTTCTACCCAATACTTATACCACTTCCGTTCAACGTCTTTCGAATTATAAACTTTTTCCATTTCCATTTTAATACGCCTTTAAAAATAAACAGTTTAATGATTATATCAAAATTGCATGCTTTTTTAAACACGGCGTGACTTGGCAGGGGCGTCTCCGTTGACCATTAAATTATTTTGCAATGTCCACGTGACAAAAATTTTATTTATGCCCCTTCGGAAGCATTTGGATTATAGTTGAATTTGTTAGGTTCGACCGAATGCAACATCATAAGTATAAAAAAACTATCCTGACGGTAAACAAAACAACGTCGCCATACGGAACAAATTTGCCTGCATACATAACAACAATTGGTAAAAGTATCCACCATCCGCTCAAGTTTATGTCATGAAGTCTGCGCACGGTAATTGCCGGCGTCGGAATAGTAAGCGCAATGATAAGAACCCACAGCTCTATGAATCCGAATATTCCAAGCCTCTTGTCGCCGACGGCCACTTGGAGACCAAATACCACCCAAAAACCCCATGCCGCTACAATATAAGTCAACGTATAAGTCCAATACTGCGTCCTTGAAGCGCGCCCTTTAAAATCAAAATACTGATACCAGACAGCGTCAATTAAATCTGCTAAAATTCCAATAAGCTATTTTCCTTTTAGTTATAACTACTTGTGTAGGGACGCAGAGTTCATACTACACTCGACTAGATTTCTGGTCAAGCGATACCGTTCCCGTGGCCACTAAAACGTAAATAAGCCGGACTAAATGTTTTAGTCCGGCTTATTAAATATATGGCTTATAAGTTTACATTTTCTGATCTACGTATATTCCGGGCCCCATTGTTGAAGAGATCGAGATGCTTTTTATATACTGGCCTTTTGAGCTTGAAGGTTTTGATTTTGAAACGGCTTCATACAAAGTTCTTATATTGTCAGTAAGTTTTTCTTTGTCAAAAGAAACTTTACCTACGGCGCAGTGTATAATTCCGTAAGAATCGTTTTTATATTCTACTCTGCCTTTCTTAAGTTCTTTTACGGTTTCGCTAATTTCAAAAGTTACCGTGCCGGACTTAGGATTCGGCATAAGGCCTTTAGGACCTAAAATTTTAGCGACTTTGCTCAAATCTTTCATAATGTCAGGCGTTGCTACCAAAATATCAAAATCAAGACTGCCTTTTGATATGTCTTCTATCAAATCGTCTCCGCCGACCATGTCCGCGCCGGCATCTTTCGCGTCTTTTTGTTTCTCGCCTTTTGTTACAACCGCTACTTTTCTGGTTTTGCCTATGCCGTGAGGAAGAGATACCGTTCCTCTGACTGTCTGATCACTCTGTTTAGGATCAATTCCGAGTTTGATGTGAACTTCAACGCTTTCGTCAAACTTTGCTTTCGCCGTCTGTTTTACCAAATCAGCGGCCTCATCTAACGTATAAAGCTTATTTTTATCTACCAACTTCAATGATTCCTGCAACTTTTTTCCCATTTTTTCCTCCTGTGGTTATGCGGCGACTCGAAACAAAGTTTCGTTGCCTCCCACGATTTATTTAATTACTAATTACAGGGACTTCGTCCCAATTACGAATTGGGTTTCTCTAAAAACCCAATTTTGTCATACCCGTGAAAACGGGTATCCATGCTGCTTTTAAATGTGTCCGGCGCGACAAAAATGGATTCCCGTTTTCACGCAAATGACATCACTTTACATAGGTTTTTAGAGAGCCCCAATTACGAATAAAAAACAAAGAAACTAATTCCCATCCGGAGTTTGCCATCGAACATCTAAGTGTCGGGGAAAGCGGAATGGCTGCCGTTATTTTACTACTTCAATCCCCATACTTCTTGCGGTGCCTTCAACCATCAGTTTAGCGCCTTCAAGATCTACAGCGTTTAAATCAGGCATTTTTTGTTTTGCTATTTCTTCAACCTGGGCCGCCGTGATTTTACCGGCTTTATTTCTGTTAGGCACGCCCGAAGCTTTTGCAACGCCTGCCGCTTTTTTAACAAGCGATGCAACCGGAGGCATTTTTGTTATAAACGTAAATGATCTGTCTTCATAAACCGTTATAACGACAGGTATAGTCATACCCTGTTCCTGCTTTTTTGTTTTTTCGTTAAACTGTTTGCAGAAATCCATTATATTTACGCCCTGCTGTCCTAACGCAGGACCTACCGGCGGCGCTGGATTTGCCGCACCAGCGGGAATCTGAAGTTTAATCATTGCTTTTACTTTTTTTACTTTTGGCGCCATTTTACTTGCTCCTATTTTTAACGGCAACTGCGAACTGCAAATACTTACCGCAACAAATCAAGTTTTTACGTTTTTTTCTGCCGTCAACTTGCAATCTGTAATTGTCGTTTTATATTTTTTCAACCTGAAGAAAATCAAGTTCGACGGGAGTAGGCCTTCCGAAAATCGTAACCATAACTTTAAGTTTCCCTCTTTCCTGATTAATTTCCTCAACAATACCTATGAAATGTTTAAAAGGACCTTCAATAATACGCACATTTTCTTCTTTCTCAAAAGAAACGGCCGGTCTGGGTTTAGAAGCTTCCGGATTGACGATAGTGTTCAGCAGGCTCGCGACTTCGTCTTGAGCCATAGGAACAGGCTTAACGCCGCCCAGAAAACCTGTTACGCCGGCGGTATTTCTTATAAGCCAGTATGTCGTATTATTTACGGTCATCTCCACAAAAACATAGCCAGGGTAGAATTTTCTTTTTTTTATTCTTTTTTTATTCTGTTTTACTTCAACAACTTCTTCCGTAGGAACTAAAATTTGGGAAATTACGTCATGCATGCTTAAATTGGCGACAGACATTTCCAAACTCTTTTTTACTTTATCCTCATGTCCCGAATACGTATGGACAACATACCATTGGTTAGCCATTTTTTACCCCAACCTTATAATATAATTCCTAAAATTCTTCCGAGAAACATGTCGACAATGCTTACAAAAATCGACATTATAATAACAAACACCACAACTATAAACGTTGTGCCGACTACTTCTTTTTTTCCAAGCCATGTAACTTTTGTAAGCTCATAATAAGCTTCTCTGAAAAATTGGATGGGTTTTTTTATAAAATTCATATTTCACCTTTTACGTCTTCAAATATTATTAAAGCGGGGGCAGAAGGATTTGAACCTCCAAAGCTGGTTTTGGAGACCAGCAGTTTACCGTTAGCTTATGCCCCCAGCTTCTATTATCCAAAAATCCTTAATGAGCAAGAACCGCGCTTTCCGTATTTAACAACCTGGCATTTTTATCGCCGCCAAACAATAACCTGTCCGCTTCCACGCCGCCAGCTTCATTCACAGGCAGTCCGGCTATTTCTCAGTCGCCCGTTTCTTTACGGGAAATTTCTGTAAAAAATAACTTTTATCCGTTAGTTTCAAACCTGCACATATATTTTTACATCTTAAAAAATCTGTCAAAAAACCAATAAAGTCTCCGACAAACACACAAACTTACTTCGTTTCTTTGTGGTCGGTACGCTTGCCGCAATTTTTGCAGAACTTTTTCAAGGCAAGTTTACCTTCCTGCTTTTTGCCTCTGTCAAAATAATAGTTTCTGTTTTTGCATACGCTGCAAGCCATAGTAATAATAAATCTCTCAGCCATTTGATATTCCCTTTTATATGCAGATAAAAGATAATAGAGTATAGAGAATAGATAACGGCAAAAAACAAACTGCAGCATCACTTGAATTTTTACCGTCTCTTTTCTCTCTTATCTATTTTCT
>WRNH01000029.1 GCA_009776745.1 Endomicrobiia bacterium
AAAAAGGAACAAAGTTCCGTAGCTGCCGCAGCCCGAAGGGTTTGGCCAAAACAAGCCCAACTGCGTTGTTGCGGCTCCTATCAATAGTCTCGCTATTGCTTTGTCACAACTTAGTTGTCGCGCCTGGCATTTGAGCTTGTTTTGACCAAACGCATGCGCGTAATTTGTGTGAACATGCTCTAAATACCGATTAAATAAAAAACACAAAATTTTAACCGAAAAGGTGAAAAATGTTGCTCAAAACCGGATGTAAATTTTTTAAGATTTTTATATTTACGGTATTTTTTTATGTTCCTTTTGCTTTCGCGGACTACAATCCCGGCGGTGAAGCGAAACTGGGAAATTCCGTTCCAAGCGCATATCTTCCCTATGCTCCAAACGGCACAAGCCATTTGTCAAAACCTTATCCGACCAATAAGTGGTATACGTCATATTTGCACGTTCCCGTAAGCAATATTGAAACACAGTATACGCTTAACACGCATCCTCTAAATTACAAATTCAAAAATACGGCATATGTTCAGCTCGGCTGCCCTGTTTATACTGCGTCTTCCTCCAGGGTATACATGAATACGACTGACTATTTTGCCAATGTAAGCGCAAGCACTGCGGCATCCGTCGATACGGCTGCAAGCTATACTACCGCGATTTCTTCTTATTCCGACTGGTCTGCCGTATTAAGAAGGACTTTAAGTTCAGACAGCTCAAAATGGTTTACTGCGACAGTAGGAAAAGGATTTCTTTTTTCGTATTTTAATTACTCATCGGGACTTAATCCGGTGATACTGCACGGAAATTCGTGGAGCGGCGGTTTTACTTTTTATGATTCTTCCGGTACGGTTTTAACCATTACGGGAACTCCCGTCATTACGGATTCCATTTTGGTAAAATCTTCCGCTGACGGCAATGTTCATTATTTCGGAATATTCGCGCCTTATAATACGGAGTTTGTTTATGACGCGGCAAATAAAGCGCTGATATTGCAATTTGATTCGGCTCTTAGCGAAAATCAAAGATTGATGTCAATAGGTTATATACAGAGATATGACGAAAATCCCGCTGCCGTGTCAACAAAGTTTGAAAATATGAAGAAGTACGCGTATAATTTTGTGACGGGGACAAAATCAAGTTATGAAGTTACCGTCGATTTAGCCGTTAAGACAAAGTTTGAATTTACTTTTAACAGGCAAAGAACCGGCAGCGATTATGAAGACGGCGCTATTTTTGCTCTGTATCCTCATCAATGGAGAAATATTTCAGCGCTTTCGGGAACGGCAATAATGCCGCCAGGGTTAGACGGCAGCGCGGTTTTTGTCAGCACATACGCAAGCATAAAGGGCAGGCTTAAAGCGGTTTCGGCAACAAGTTTTGAAGTTACCAATTATTTTAACGGGATCCTCCCGAATTTTACTTATGAGATTCCAGACAATGACGTCAAATTCAGCGGCTATATCAATATAGATAAAAATTTTAAACCCGGCGACATCGAAAATCCGGATATAGGTTACAATCTGGCGGTCGACACCTATTATATCGGAAGAGGGCTTGGAAAGTCGGCTGGTCTTGCCCCTGTTTTTCACCAGCTTGCAAATGCATCGGGCGCGCAGGAAAATATAACGAACAGAAACAATATAATAAACGAGCTGAAGGCTGAACTTATAAGATGGTACGCTTATAACGGTCAGTCGGATAAGTATTTTGCTTATGACAATTTATGGGGCGGGCTCATAGGGATTAACCCTTCGCACAGTTTGCAGCATTATAATGATCATCACTTTCATTACGGATATTTTGTTTACGCGTCGGCCATACTCGCTTTATTTGATACTGATTTTGCCGTCGCGTCAAAGTACAAAGGGATGGTTGACTTGCTTATCCGCGATATGAACAGTCCCGCAAGAAACGATCCGGATTTTCCGTTTTTGAGAAATCTTGACGTTTATGCAGGACATTGCTGGGCAAACGGCATGGGCGGGTGGGAAGATCAAATTGCAAACGGTACAGGATATAATTCCGTTGACCAGGAATCTTCCGGCGAAGCCATGAACGCCTGGACAGGAATTTATCTTTGGGGTCTTGCGACAAATAATCAGGAACTTATAAATTTAGGCATTTACGGTTATACGACGGAATATTCGGCGATAAAAGAGTATTACTTTGACGTGAGCGGAGAAAATTATGCCGATTTCAGAGGTCCCGGCGGATACGCTCATAATTCCGTAGGAATATTGTGGGATAATGCGATTGAATATTATGTTTTATGGCGCGCGCCGTATTCGGCTTACGGAGCTCCGTATCCGCAGGAAATTAAAGGCGTGCAGGTGATGCCGGCAACTCCTTCAATGACTTATCTCGGGTATGATAAAACATATGCCGAAAATTTTTATAATGCCATGTCTTCCGAAGCGAATAANACTACTTCATATTGGGCGGATATATGGTCAAGATTTATTTCTTTTTTCAATCCCGCGGCGGCAATCAGTCTTCTTACGNCCAATGAGAGCGCATTAAACGCGTCTTCTTCCTTCGATACCAATTCAACTTCTTTTACGTATCATTTTATAAAGTTTTTCGAAAAACTCGGAAATGTCGCGACGTCCGCCAATAGCGGAAACGATTATTATGCGTCGGGCAATGCAGCTTATTCGGTTATGGATAAATCCGGAGAAAAAACTTATATAGCTTTTAATAATTCTAACGCGTATAAAAACGTGACCTTCCATTCAAGGCAGACAGGAAGCGCCGGAAGCATGGAAGTTCCTCCTATGACGACGGCTTCGACCAAAGATTTTAAAAATTTTAAATACGATTCTTTAAGAACGATGTATTCAAACGGAAACGATTACGCGCTTTTGATGGACGTTTATTCCGCCGGATATACGGCTGCCGCGGCTTCAACTTCTTCAATCGCAATCGACGCCGCGTATTATCAAACGTTTCCGTTTGCGTTTAATTTAGGTTCGCCGTCGGGCGTATTGAATAATGTTACGGGTTATGTTCAGGTTTGCGAAATAATGATTTCTTCGGATGTCAGCGCGAACCAGATAAAACTGGCGGCATATAATCCGAGCGGACAGCTTTTTTATCCGAGCCAGAGCATAATGGAAATTTCCGAAAGTAGCGGTACGGCAAACGTGAGGATCAAGGCAGATTTTACGAGTACCGGAACTTATGTTCTTGTTATACCCGTAGGAGCAATTCACATAGCAAACGGCACGCTGCTTAACGCTAAAGACGGGTCGAACGTTTCGGCGGCTATGCAGATATACGATTCGCTCACCAAATCCACGACGAGCCAAACTTTTACCGGTTCGTATAACATAAACGTAATCGAAGGCAGAAACTATGTGCTTACGCCCGTTTCCGAGAATTTTATTTTTAGCCCCGCAAACTTTTCTTTTACCGTTTTAAATTCAGACATAACAAATTTAGATTTCACGGCGCATCCTAAATACGAGCTTGGCGGCGCCGTAACTTTCAGCGCAAGAGCGATGAATAAGATAGCCGTTAATATATATGACGTTTCTGCGGGAAGCACAAAAATCGTTACAACCGGCATTGACGGAAAGTATACGGGATATATATATTACGGCAATACGTATATAATAACGCCGGTTTCTTCGGAGTATGATTTTACGCCGCCTTCAGTGACAATCAATAATGTTCAGCAGCAGCATTTGGGCGTGGATTTTTATGCGCGTATAGCGGATGGACGGTTTGTCGCATATCCGAATCCGTATAAACCTTCAAAGCACGGCAGTATCGGCATAACGTTTGCCGGCTTAAAACAGGGCGCCGAGATCAAAATATACAATATTGCCGGCGAACTAGTATTCGATACAAAAGCTTCCGCAGACGGTCCGTTTGTGTGGTATGCGGAAAATAATTACGGCAATCAGGCAGCGTCCGGAGTGTATATCTATCACATAAAATCCGGCGGAAAAACGCATAAAGGCAAAGTCGCGGTGGAGAGATAATCAGGGTGTGCACACCCTAGTGAAGGTAAGCCAAAAGATAAAAAGACATAATATAGCAGTAAAGTCTTTGCAGTTGTGCCACTTAGCTTCATTAAAAAAGGGATATAAAATGAAACAGGCGGCGTTGTTTTTGGCAGTCGTTATTATTTTTTCGTTTATTTCGGCGTTTAATTTGCATGCGCAGACATATGTTACAAATGAAACGGAACTTGACAATGCCATATCTTCCATGTATACGGATATTGCGATTGCCACGGATACATTAAATATTAATTCGACGATAACAGTAGCATTCTCTCCTGACTTATACATCCATGCGGCTTCAACGCCGGCATTTTTTTCAGGCGGAGCAAACAGCAGTTTTGACATTATAATGTCCAGCGTAACATTTAAGGATATCGGATTTAAAAATTTATCCTCCGGCGCTTTTCTCATAGCGGGCAATTCAAATATGACTTTTGAAAATACCGCAATAGAAAATAATGATTCGTCGAATGATTTTGCGGCGTTTGTTTTTGCCGATTCCGAAGTTGCGTTTAACGGCGATATAAAAGCTTCTTCAAATACGGGCACATATCTTGGCGGCGTTTTCTCCTTTGAAAATTCCACGGTAACTTTTAACGGCAATGCGGAATTTTCCCATAATTCCGCGTATTCCGGAAGCGCTATCTGGGCTGAGTTCAGAGGCAATTCAATAATTTTTAACGGAAAATCAAATTTTGACCATAATAATTCAATTCTTTCCGGCGGCGCCGTAAAAATCAACGGGAGTAATTTGAATTTTAACGATGAGGCGGACTTTAGATATAATCAATCGGCCGCTGACGGCGGCGCTGTGCACATAGGGGCTAACACATTTGTCAATTTCGACAGCCGGTCCGTATTTGAGGGAAATAAAGCGGCAGATAATGGCGGCGCAATGTATATAGCGGAGAACTATTTAGGCGGCGTTAACTTTTCCGCAAGAGCGTCATTTATGGGAAATGAGTCCGGAAAAAGCGGCGGCGCTATATATTTAAATGAATCGGTTATAACGCTTCAAAATGCAAGTTTTACGAATAATACTGCCGGAGAAAACGGCGGAGCAATTTTTCTTAAGGGAAATGCTGGATATAATTCGGAACTTAATATCAACACCGTAAATAACGGAGCCTCGAACAATAAAACGGTTTTTCAGGGCAATACCGCCGCGGGCAAATCAAATGCGATATATCTTGGAGAATATTCCATAGCGGCATTTGATACGGCTTACGGAGCTTCCGTTGAGATGTATGACGGGATTGCGTCAAGCACGCGCAATACTTTTATGATTGTTAAGGGAGTCGGCGATTTTAATCTTTACGCCGAAGCAAACATCGATAATCTTGAAATAGACGCCGGCGTGTTTAATATAAAAAGTTCAAATAATTTAACTGCCGGAACTCTCGCGGCAAATCAGAGCGCAGTTATAAATATGCAAAATTCTTCAAATTCAAACGCTATTACCGTCAAAAATTTTGATTTTGACGGACTTCTAAAAATTGACGGTGGCGCCGGAGACGGTTCCGACGGCGATAAAATCGTTGCCGAAAACGCCAAACTCGGCTTAAACAGCAGACTTAATATAAAAACTGACGCGGACGTAGATGCTTCAATGGATTACCGGAAAAGATATTACAAAATTTTGAACTATGCGGTCCTGACCGGTACTTTTAGCAATGTAACGGTCAATAATAATTTGACGCTTGCTTCGGTTAGCCGCGCAAACGAAATTTTATACGCGGACAACTGGATGACAGTCACTTTATCGGGAAACAAATTGTATACGGACTTTACCTCTCTGACCGGACTTTCGTATAACCAGCAGCAGGTAGCAAAAACTTTTGACCGTCTTTCCGGAAGCTCTTCATTAAGCCTTGATCTTGACGAACGGATCTCGGCGATCGACGCTTATGCGGACGATAATCTTAAAAAAGATGCTTTGTTTGACGCTTCGGGATATTTTATTGCCAATGTCATAAGAAGCGCGGCTTTGGGCAGCTGCAGATATGACATATACAACAGATTAAGATATCACGATATTGACGCCCATAACCTTAACGGCATATGGGTGCAGGCAAAAGCGCAAAACAGCCAGATTGAAGAAGATGAAAATTCAAGAAACAGATATAAAGATTTTGGGCTCGGAGCTCTTGCCGGATGGGATATAATGCTTGATGACTACGGGCTTGCTTTAGGCGTGTACGGAAAATATGATAAACACGATATCAAACAAGATAATAAAAATGAAGCGGTAATAGAAAGTTTTGCTCTTGGCGTCTACGGCGGTATTCTCAAAGACGAATGGGAAATAAAAACTTTGATTTCCGCAAGCGCCGATAATTTTAACACCGCAAGATATATAAGTTTCGCGGATAGAAAAGCCGAAGCCGATTTTTCGGCTTTTACCGTCGGATTTGATTTTGAAGCGGCGATAAGAAGTTATGTTACGGAATCCGTTCTTTTCAGGCCGTTTGCCGGAATAGAAGTAAAAAATACCGGTTATGACTCATTTGAAGAAAAGAAAGCGGGCGATCTATCGTTGAAAGTTGACGGCGACGATTATTCAAGAAGCGCTGCCAGAATAGGGCTCGGCATAAGCAGTGACGACGGGGAAATAACGGAATGGTACGCTAATGTCGAAGGGAAATATCTTTTAAGCAGAGACGCGCCGGAAATAATGTCGGTATTTATGACAACTTCGGATAAATTTGTAAGCAGAGGCGCAAAAGAGGGAACCACGATAATAGGTTTTGGCGCCGGAGGAGCTTACAAAATTTCGGAAAGATTCAAAGTTTTTGCCAACGCAAGTTATCAGTACGCCGAAGGATATCAAAATCTTTACGGGAACATGGGCTTGAGATATATGCTGGCGGGATCCGGAAAATAAATTTTATTTTCGCGTGAAACCGGCGCTAAAATTACGTCGAAGGGCGCTGAGACGGGTGCCGCTGTTTTAGGGCTTAATGCCGGCGGAGATTATGATATATCAAGAAGCTTTAAAGCGTATATCAATCTCTCTTATAAAACTGCGGACGGGCTTAGCAATTTTGGCAGCAGTCTCGGCGCGGCTTTTGTTTTTGATTACTTTTAAGTTAACGGAGAAGCATGGAAGATCTTGGGAGATTTCCTTTACTGGCAAGTTTTGCAGCCGGCATACTGACTTTTGTCAGCCCGTGCGTGCTGCCGCTGATTCCGGCGTTTGTTTCATTTATTACGGGCGCTTCAATAGAAGATTTGCGCGATCAAAAAACTTCTTTGCGTAAAACTTTTATTAAATCCGTTGTTTTTGTTTTGGGCTTCGGCGCGGTTTTTATTATCCTCGGTTTATCGGCCAGCTGGCTGGGCGGCGTTTTGATAGAATTTAGAGAATGGCTGCGTTATATAGGCGGCGCGATCGTAATAATTTTCGGTCTTCATATGGCCGGGATTTTCAGGATAAAGTTTTTATACAGGCAGGCTTCGGCTTCAGGTAAAATAAAGTCAGGCGCCACTTGGGCAGGCACTTTTTTTGTGGGCGCGGCTTTTGCTCTGGGCTGGACTCCGTGCGTGGGTCCTATACTTTCTTCGATACTCATTCTTGCTTCTGCTGCCGGCAGCGCCGCAAGCGGTTTTTGGCTGCTTCTGTTTTATTCTCTCGGGCTTGGAATTCCTTTCATTTTGACTTCGCTTTTTATTAGCTGGTTTTTAAGATTTTTTAACTTTATTAAAAAATATTATAGGATAGTTGAAATTATTTCAGGTATACTATTAGTTACTGTCGGGGCGCTGATTATAACCGACGGATTCTCTAAAATAACCGAAATTATACTGAAAACTTTACCATAAGAAACAAAGTGAAAAGTGGAAATATCTTCACTCTTCACTTTTCACTCTCCACTCTGTCGTTAATAGGAGGCGTATATGTTCGGATTGGGTTGGCAGGAAGTAATAGTAATTCTTCTTTTGGCATTGCTTTTGTTCGGGGCGAAAAGGCTGCCCGGGATTGCAAAATCTTTAGGCAGGTCCGTGCAGGAATTTAAAAAAGGAATGGATCCGAATGCGAAAGACGAAGAAGATGAAAATCTAAAAATCGAAGAAAAGAAAAACGAGACGGAAAATGGGACAAAGCCCCAATGAAAATGAGTATAACCGGCCATCTTGAAGAATTGAGATGGAGATTGATTCGCAGCGGGATATATATTGTCGCCGCAACGTGTATTGCCCTAGTTTTTACGGAACAAATACTTGCGGTTTTAAAATATCCGTCAAAAGGCATTATTGAAAGTTTTTTAATATTAAAGCCTGCGGAATCCATTGCAATTTACATTAAAACCGCGTTTTTTGCCGGCCTTATGGCAGCGGCTTTGCCGATATTCTGGGAGTTTTTTAATTTTATAAAACCGGCTGCCGATTCAAAAGAGCAAAGTTCATCCGCAATAAAATGGGTTTTTTCCGCGTTTATATTATTTGCGTCGGGCGTTTTGTTTTCTTATTTTATAATTTTGCCGAAAGCTATCGGCTTTTTGATGAATTTATCGCAGGGGCTTACCGGAACTCCGGCGCAAATAACTTTGACATCGTACGTATCTTTTGTTTGCGCATTAGCTTTTTGCGGAGGAATGATTTTTCAAATACCGCTTGCCGCTTATATTCTTACTAAGTTTGGATTTATTACGCCTAAGCTTTTGTCGGGCAGGAGAAAAGAAGCTTACTTTGTATTGATAGCAGCTTCTGCCGTTATTACTCCTACTACCGACGCGTTCAGCATGATGCTGTTTTCCGTTCCGATGATTATTTTGTACGAATTCGGAGTCATTATTTCAAAGGCCGTTTATAAAAAAAGGATTGTACCCGGAGGAGAAGCATATGAACAAAAAGATTGAAAAAGCCGTTTCAAAAGCAAAAAAAATTCTTTCCACTAAAGTCAGCAGGAAAACGTTTCTGAAGACTTTGGCGGCAGGCGGCGCGGTTTTGGCATTTTCGTCTAATACGGCCAAAAAAGTTTTTGCGCAAAACACTAAATCAATCAGCCCCAGAAAAAGAAGAGCAGGCGTTGTTACCGATTATGATTTAACAGCGGTGACTGGCGACGATATTGAAATGATAACGAGAAAGTGCGTTGACCTTTTAGGCGGTATGGGAAAATTCGTAAAAAACGGCGATACCGTTGTGGTAAAACCCAATATCGGCTGGAACAGAGCGCCTGAATATGCCGCAAATACTAATCCTTTGGTTGTGTCCGCGGTAGTAAAAATGTGTTTTGAAAACGGAGCGAAAACCGTGAAGATTTTTGACAATACCTGCAATGACAGGAAACTATGCTATGAAAATTCCGGAATTATGAAAGCCGCAAAAGACGCAGGCGCGACGGTGTTTTATATGGATGACTGGAAATATGCTCCGGCAAAATTTATGAAAGCGGATGCTTTGATGCAGGACTGGCCTATTTTCAGAGATGCCGTCGAATGCGACTCTTTTATAAATGTGCCTATAGCAAAACAGCATGGCAGCGGAACGCTTACGCTTTCCGTCAAAAACCTTATGGGCGTATGCGGCGGAAACAGAGGCCAGATGCACTGGGAAATGGACAAAAAACTTGCAGAACTCATAGGATTTATCGAGCCCGATTTAAATATTATTGACGCTTACAATATTCTTACGGCAAACGGCCCGCGCGGCGGAAATCTTAAAGATGTTGCAAGAAAAAATACGATTATTGCGTCCACAGACCCCGTTCTTGCAGACAGTTATGCTTCGGAAACTTTATTCAATATCAAAGGCTCGTCAATCCCGCACATCAGACGTTCTGCGGAATACGGCGCCGGAAATTTGTTTTCCGATAAAGCAAAGACTAAGATCGAGAAAATATAGAAAGGCAGATAAAAGATAATAGGTAAAAGGTAAAAGGTTTTGGTGTTTTCGCTTTGTCGAAACACAATACTTGTTACCTAATAGTTTAAGGAATAAAATGAACAAGCTCAAAACAGTAAGAATAGCAGTTCAAACCACAGTATTTTTATTTGCCGCCATTTCTCTGTTTCTTTTAAGTTTTCCTGTCAAGTTTATCGAAACTAAAGAAATTTTTCTTACTTCTCCTTCGCTTCTTTTTTCTGCATTTATTGCCGCGCAGTATATTACGGCGGGAATAATAATTCTTGCTGTTTTTGTTGTTTTGGCTTTGCTGTTAGGCAGAGTGTTTTGCGGCTGGCTTTGTCCTTACGGCGCTGTGATGGATTTTTTTGCTTTTCTTTGCCGCCCTTTTAGAAAATGGCGCGAAAGCGCCCCCTCAAAAGGGCTGATGTCAAAATATTATATGCTGCTCGGTTTTTTTGTTTTTGCGGTTTTGGGTTTTCAGTTCGTGTGGATTTTTGAGCCGATAACGATTTTTTCACGGTTTATAAATTTAAGTTTCTTTCCTTTCATAAATACAATAACCGATAATTTTTTTCAGTACATGATAATAAATCACAATTTCGGCGAAGGCATTTATAATTCGCTGCGCAATAATATTTTTGCTTCAAGAAGCATAACTTTCAAATATCAGTTTATTTTCTTTTTGCTTTTCATAATTCCCGTTTTTGCCGTACTTTTTAAAAGACGTTTTTGGTGCAGATATATCTGCCCGCTAGGCGCTTGTTTGGGACTGCTTTCAATCAAACCGAAATTCCTTCTAAGAAAAGAAGCATGCTGCTTGAACTGCGGAAAATGCGAACAGATGTGCCGCTCAAATGCCATAAGGCGTGACGGCTCTTATATTCCGAGCGAATGCGTGATGTGTATGGACTGTACTACTTTAAAGTGTGGAGTGTGGAGTTTGAAGTGTGGAGTAAAAGACAAAAAAGCCGTTAACTCCACTCTTCAAACTCCAAACTCCAAACAACATTACAAAGGCATTACCAGAAAAGAGTTTCTTTTTTGGGGCGGCGGGGTTTTGGCTGCTATATATATGATGGGAAGAAAAGCTTACGGCGCGGGCAAAAGAATAAAAAACCCAGTTATACGTCCGCCGGGAGCAATGACGGAAAAAGAGTTTAAGGAAGCGTGCGTGCGCTGCGGCAACTGTATGAAAGTCTGTATAACAAACGGGCTTCAGCCCGTAATGCTTGAAAGCGGGATCGACGGAGTGTGGACGCCGAAAATGGACAATATAATAGGTTATTGCGAATACAGCTGCAATGCTTGCGGACGCGTGTGTCCGACACAAGCGATAAAAGCGCTTCCGATGGAAGAAAAAATGCTGCAAAAAATAGGCAATGCCGTAATAATCAAAGAAAAATGCGTTCCTTGGAAGGACGGAGTTGAATGTCTTGTATGCGAAGAACACTGCCCTGTGCCCGATAAAGCTATAAAATTTGAAAAAGAAATCGTCAACGGAATAGAAGTCGACGTTCCCGTCGTAGATTTTCATTTATGCATAGGCTGCGGCGTTTGCGAAAACAAATGTCCCGTAGAAGGAAGAGCGCGAGGAATTGTTGTCAGTCCTCTCGGATAAATCGGTTTTTTGGATTTTTAACAAAACTTACTCACAAAGGAATAATTTATGAAATCAACTCAAAAAAAGGTTTCGGGAGCGCCTATTCCAACCAGAATGGACGGTTTTGTATTTGCCGCAAAAGCATCTCTTTTGCAGTTTCAGCGTACTTTAAAGAATATTTTTAACCCGCTGCCGCGTTCAAAACCTCATACAGATTTTCCGAACAAAGTTTTGCTCTCGCAGTCGGTTTCCTTATTGCGTTTTCATGACGAAGAAACGGC
This sequence comes from Endomicrobiia bacterium, assembly GCA_009776745.1. Classification (GTDB taxonomy): domain Bacteria; phylum Elusimicrobiota; class Endomicrobiia; order Endomicrobiales; family Endomicrobiaceae; genus Endomicrobium_B. Next base: position 11,733 of record WRNH01000029.1, read on the forward strand.
TTTGGCGCTGGTAGACGGTAAAATACACAATATCAGGATCGCAATAAAAAACCTTGACGGGATAGTTGTTCGCAAAGGAGAAATTTTCAGTTTTTGGCATTATGTCGGAAAACTTACCAAAGCCAAAGGTTACGTACTTGGACGCGAATTGAGAGAGGGCTGTATTATACCGGCAATCGGCGGCGGTATCTGCCAGCTTTCCAATGCTATATATGATGCCGCCTCAAAAGCGGGACTTGAGATAGCAGAGCGTCATCGCCATACGGCGGTGATAAAAGGCTCTTTAGCGGAAGCCGGCAGAGATGCTACCGTTTTTTGGAACTACGTGGACTTGCGTTTGAAAGGTTCGCAGGATTGGCAGCTTCAAGTTAAAATGGATAAAGAACGTTTGACTGTCAGCATATTCGGCGAACAAAAAAATACCGCGAAAGATGAAGCTGAAATTAATTGTGCGCCTACGGCTTTGGGCGATTGTACATGGTGCGGACGCACGGATTGCTATTTGCATGCGCCCAATATGCCGTCTCATAGTCATAAAACTTATTTGAGCATAGACGAAGAATTTGTTGAATTTACCGAATGGCGAAAAAAGAATATAAAAAAGGAAGACAGGCTTATATCCGCCGCTCATCATGCTTCGCTTGGCACGCAAATGGTCAATTTTTTCTCAAAACTGTTGAGACGTTACTACCTATGGCTTGGAAAAAACGAGTTGAAGCGCGCCGAAAAACTTTCCAAAGAAAATGCCCGATATATTTACAGTTGGAGAAAATATCCTATCCCTGTCGCTCATAATGCCAGATACCGTATGATCGCCAGACATTTTGCAAAAAAACTCAAATATTCCGATACCTATCTTGTTATTCCTCAACAGCTTTTGGTATGGTTATATTTGGACGGCGAACTTGCCGGTCGTCAATATGACGTGCTGATGAGCGCCATGCCGATGCCTAAAATAGAGCAGCAGCTTGATGAAGCCATGGAACGTTATGGTTTTAAGGTTGAAAACGGATATTACAAAGCCGTCAATGACTTGAATCCTTGCGGTGAAGCGGGCGTAACCTTAGGCGATTTCAGAGCGCCGAAAAATTTGATTGAAGCGGAGAAAGATGCGCTCGCAGGCGCATCGTCTTTTATCAGTCCGCATGTCAAAATTTTGGAATGGTCAGGCAAAAAAGGCGTAGCATTGGATTGGATTTTGCCGTCGCCGGCAGTCTCGGTACCTGAAAAAACCGCCGGTTTTAAAATATTGCTTGCAGGAGTTAATTTGGGCAGAAAAGGAATTTTTGATTTACGCACGGCTCTGCGAAAAATTAAATTCGATTACGAACTTCTTTTGGCTCCGTCGGCAATAGAAAGTGAGGATTTTTGGCAAGGCTTTAATGTTCGTGCCGTAAAGTCTATTAATGAAGGCGTTTCGCTTTGCGACGCAGTAGTTTTACCCGCCGTAGTAGAGCATAACCCGAGAGGGATTTTGCTCGCTATCGCTTCCCAAAAAACAGTAATAGCTTCAAGCGCCTGCGGATTGCCTGCAAGTCTGAATTGGAAACGGGCAGACAATGCTGAAGAACTTGAACGGTGCCTGAATGAGGCGTTTGCCGGAAGGAAATAAAGAATGAAAAAAATAATTCTTTTACTGTTGATAACGCTGTTTACGTGCTGTCATGCTGTCGCGGATAAAATAGAAATCGCAACGGGCTTAAAAAAGCTTGAAGGCGAACGTTTTATATCGGACATGAAATATAATTCGGAAGATAATTTTCTTAAGAAAAACGTTTATAAAGATTTCGGCATAGAATCCGTCTATGTCCACAAAGAGGTATACGATAAATTAAAAGCCCTTGAGCCCGTCTTAAAAGAGAAAAAATTAAAACTTGTAATATTTGACGCTTACAGGCCTTTGGAAGTGCAAAAAGCCATGTGGGAAATTTTACAGGACAGCAGATATGTGGCAAATCCCAAAACTGGATCCCTGCATAACAGAGGCGTGGCAATAGACATTGCGCTTGCCGACGAAGACGGCAATTATTTGGAATTTCCTACGGAGTTTGACAGTTTTGAAGCAAAAGCCGCGCATAGTTATGAATGTGCTCCGGAAGAACAATATAAATGTGAAAACAGGGCGCTTTTAAAAAGTTTAATGGAATCAGTAGGTTTAACGGCACTTAAAACGGAATGGTGGCACTATCAACTGCCGAACGCAAAAGAATATCCCATATTGTCGATTTATGAAGGGGAAGGGGAACGTAAGAATTGACCGCGTCGTTTGCGATAAATTGCTACGTCCCACTGACACGGCCGATCAGGGAAAAATTTGTGTGGAGTTAAAAGACAGAAAGAAGGTGAGAAGATGGGATGTTGGGAAGTTGGGAAAAGACGAAAAAGGCAGGCAAGACAGAGGATGGGAAGTTGGGATGTTGGGAAGATGAGTAAATACAAGGACAACGACAAAGAAGAAACGACCACAGCTCCTCTCAACTTCTCCGCTTCCAACCCTCTCATCTTCCAAAAAGGAGATGTTATAATAAAGAGAGTGGAGTTTGGAGTGTGGAGAGTGGAGTTAACAGCAAACGACAAAGACAAAACGACCAGAGCTGCTCTGAGCTGCCAAGCTTCTGAACTTCCGAGCTGCCAAAAAGGAGATGTAAATGAAAAGTAAAATTATTTTAGCAGCATTGGCGTTAGCTTTAACAGTTGTTGTTTGTTTTGCCCAAAAAAAGGAAGAGCCTAAAGAAAAACTGCCCACGCTTATCGCGGCTTACGGCACCAGTTATTCGGAAACAAGTTCCAATGCGGTCTCTCTTTTAGACCCTGCTTCCAAAGGTTACTGGCAGCCGCAGTCGCAGGATTTCGGAGTAAACGAAGGCGTTTATTTTCAATTTCTGGAACCTATACTTATAAACTTTATAGAAGTAATTGTAGAGGGAGATGTTAAAGATAAATTGACTTTGCAGCCTTCTTTGAACGGACAAACCCAAACCAGAAAGTCTAAAACTAAAACAAAAGAGGTGTTGATTAAAGATGGAGACGGCAATGTGCAAGAAATTTCCAGCGAACCTATCGATACTGAGTTTTATGATATAACGGCTGATGACAAAATGGAAAACGGCAATACCGTTTTCACAATAAAAGAAAATAAAACTAATTATCTAAACTATACCGCGAAATCCATATTTTTAAAAATAAAAGATGCCAAAACTTTGCCAAAAATTAAATCTATAAGAATATTTGGCAAAGATACAAATACTCCTCTTGCCATAAATATTCCGCTTACTCCTAAAGCAAGCGTAACGGCTTCTTCCGTTTTAACTCCCGCAACAGCCTATTCTCCGGAAAACTTATTTGATTCCCAGCTTGATATGGCATGGTCGACAGAAGGGAAAGAAACAGACGGAATTAACCAAAGCGTAACAATAACTTTTGACAGCAAAGAAGAAATCGGAGGAATTATAATATGGAACGGTTATCAGCGTTCAGAAACGCATTTTAAAGCAAACGGAAGAGTCAAAAAACTTGATATTAACGGACAAATTGTGCAAGTAAATGACGCGCAGGGTCTTCAGACAATTCTTCTGCCTAATAAGATAAAAACCGACAAAATAACGCTTACAATAAAAGAAATATTTAAAGGTTCAAAATACAAAGACGTTTTAATGTCAGAACTTCGTTTCATTACGCCGGAAGGGCAAATTATTCTTCCGCAGGTTAAGAGAACGGCGGCGGAATTATCCAAAAGTGATGTCTTTAAAACGGACGTAACATATATTAATCTTATAGAAATGGGAGTCATTTGGAACGGACAGGATTCGGAAGATATAAGCGTATCAAAAGACACTCTTCGTATAAGAAGCAACGGCAGTTTTGTTTTGCACAGAGAAGGTAGAAATGAAAGCGCCGGTATTTCCGAAGGCAACTGGGAAGAAACCGGAAAAAACAAAATACGCATATTCGGCAAAAAATACAGAATTATACCTTCCATAACAAATGTTTATTCTTACAGCGGTTATGTTGAAAGGGCAGATGATCCAAATGTAAAGCCTACGGCTGTTGTTATTTTTCAGTCGGATGTTACATTCTCAAAATTTAATTCTTTGACAAAAAAGGAACAAGAAAATATTGTAAAGTTCATATTGGGAAATTATTTGCCTGATGAGGTCTTTATCAGAGCAAAAACACAAGAGAAATTCGGCACATATAAGTATTTATATGGCGAACGTCATGATGACGACGTGGATTATGACGAACGTCCTAATGATGACGACGAACGTCGTGAGAGTCTGGCCAAGGCAGCTATGCTTGAAGATATTTTAACAGAGCTTGAAAAAATCAATCCCATTTGCATAAAATCCGATGTTTACACGGGACTTATGATTTCTTATGATGAATCCAGATAAACAAGACAATATTTTTATATCGGCTGTTTTAAGTATAGCGCTCTTTTTGAGCGCTATACTGTTATTGCAGCTGCTTGGTGATAAATTTTTAAGAGGGGCTGACGCTTATCATTATGCTTCGCAGGCATTGTTTTGGTTTAATACCGGCGAAGTGAGAAACCCTGACAGCAATATCATACACCGTATTGTCGGTCTGCTGCAATATTCAGGATCAAGTGCTGAAACGTCCTTAAAGCTGTGGACAGCCGTTTCATATTTTTTATTTTTATCCGCTTTTGTTTTATTGCTCAAAGATTTTAAATCAAAATTTTTTGCCGCGCTTATTTTTGTATGGGCGGCATTATCTCCGTCAATATTGTTTATATGCATAGAACTGCCGAAAACGTTTTTGTTCCTGATATTTTTTAATCTGGTTTTTTATTTTTTAAAAAAAGAAGTACATTCGCCTGTCCTGCACGAAGCCGCAGGATATATGAAGTATAAACACAAATTTGCCTTAGCAGCGGGCTTATTTATCTGCCTGTTGATTCACAAAATGGCTTTGCTCTATATAGGCGTCATATGCCTCTATCTTTTTATCCGAAAACGTTTTGACAAGTCCATTGACTTTAAAAAAATACTTATTGTTTTGGCGTCGGGATTGTTGTTGGCTGCCGTATATAAATTTTTGATAATCGATCACTTCCATATATCGGACATTTTTAGATTAGAATCATTAAATTTTATGCCCGGAATTATAAGCCTGTTTTTAAACGGGGCTTTATCGCCGGTATTGAAAGCGGAATTTGTATTAGCCGCCGTTTTAACGGGATTTTTATTTTATTTCAATAAATCCGAATTAAAAACTTTACTTTTACCATTGCTGTTAATGCTTACCGCTTTCATTCCCGCTATGGGCAAAGAAGCGCTTTCTTTTGGAGAACGTTTCGGGCTGTTGTTTCCATATCTGTTTGTTTTATCCGCGGCTTATCTGCTTGAAAATAAAAATACACAAATGCTTAAAAACATTCAGTTAATTTTTATTTGTGCAGCTATAATGATTGCCGGTTTTTTTCATTTGAGTTACAGCTATCCGCAAAATCACCGCGTAAAAATCTATGAAGAATACGAAAAATTGATTTCGCAAATATACGGCAAAGATATCCCTATGCTGATAACGCACAAAAGTTTTAACTATTATTACAAATACAAGACAGGCAAAGAAGCGTTTTCTTACGAGCCTGAAAAACATTGGGACAAAAAACGCATTTGGCGGTTTGTGTACGGCGCAACGCCGGAAGAGCTTTTCTTTTATATGCCCGAATATTGCTCGTGGGACAGCGAATATATATTGCAATTTCCAGACTCATACTATACGCTGATAAGGGAAGACTGCTATTTTGATATGCGCAGTTCCGTGCAGGAAGAACAAAATCCGGAATTATATAACACTCTTTGGTACAATGAAATAAATCCGTCAACTCCGCGTCCGGCTTTTTTATACAAAAAACATAAAGAAGACAAAAATTCTGAATTTCCGACTATGCTTGAAAGATAATGCGTAATAAATCTGAAAATCCTATTTTGAGCTCTTTCAGACTGCTATTGTTGAACTCTATTGTCAGGCATATTAATTTTTTCACCTTTGTTTATCTTTCGGGTTTGTACGCCGTCAATGTAGAGATATTCTTTATCTCTGGCGTAATTGCCTTCTAAAACCTTAAATGTCTTTACGTCCGCGCCGTCTATCTTTTTTCCAAAGAAAAATACATTCTTGTAATCCTTGCTATACAGCGAATCCATAATTATAAAAGACGCAGGATCTGCCCCTTCTATAATCATGGATTGGTGATAGACCTGAGATTTATCTTTTGAATATGAACTCCCAAGAATTACAAAAGCGGAGGGGTCAGCGCCATGCATAGATTTTCCCTGCCAAAAAACTTTATTTTTATCACGGCTGTAAGAGTGATCTAAAATTTCAAAGCTGCCTGCATCCGCTCCGTCTAAAACAAAATTCCACTGATAAATACGATATTTATCTTTAGCGAAAGAATCGCCGATAAATTCAAAAGAAGCGGCATCTGCTTCCGGTATGGGAGCATAGCCGTAATAAGCTTTATTCTTATCTTTGGCATATATCTTTCCAAAATTTCCGCCAAGTATTTTAAAAGACGCAGGATCTGCGCCGGTTATTACGTTGCCTTCAAAATTATAAACGCGGTTTTTGTCTTTGTAATATTCATTGCCCATGCTGACAAAAGTTTCAGGCGATGAATTTTTTATTCTGTTTGCCCTTATAAAAACGCTGTTTTTATCCTTAGCGGAATTAAAATCTATGACTTTGAAAGTTTTGATGTCTACAGACCCTTCCAAAAGTCTGCCGTCATGATACGCTTTATCATTCTTTATTTCATAAGAAGCAGGCTCTGTTGCTAAAATTTCCATAAGTACCTCCGAATAACAAGGATAAATCCCCGCAGACAAAATTACTAAAAGAAACAAAATGCGTATTTTCATTATTCAGACTCCAATAATTTTTTAAGTTACTGCTTTTTTGGCAACACAATAATATGTAAAAATCCTTTGATAGCATAAGCGACAAACGGCAGGGAAATAAACGATAAAGCGGTTGTAAGCATAATTGCCAAAGCGGCTAATGTGTGGTCAAGCTTATAATGTGAAGCTATCACAAGCGTCAAAACCATTGCAGGCATTGCGGCTTCCGTTACGGAAGATTTTAAAGCAAGTCCGCTCATGCCTAAAATTGACGCAAACTCCAAACTTTATTTCAGTCGTTATATCTGCTGTAATTGCTTTCTTCTTTAGTTATGAAAATGTCGTGGGGATGGCTTTCCGCAAGGCCTGCTGCGGTTATTTTTACGAACTTGCCGTTTTCCATAAGTTCTTTTATGGTTTTTGTCCCGCAGTAACCCATCGCCGCCCTCAAGCCTCCGATAAGCTGGTAAACAACGTCGCTTACCGCTCCTCTGTAGGGGACTCTTCCTTCAACTCCTTCAGCGACAAGTTTTTTTGAATTTTCCTGAAAATATCTGTCACAGCTTCCGGACAGCATTGCCGCCGAAGAGCCCATGCCTCTGTAATATTTAAACGCGCGTCCGTTATAAATAATATCTTCTCCCGGACTTTCGTTTGTTCCGGCAAAAAGCGAACCCATCATGCACACGCTTGCGCCCGCGGCAATGGCTTTAGGGATGTCTCCCGAATATTTTATTCCGCCGTCGGCGATAATGGGCACTCCGTACTTTGCCGCTATTTTTCCGCAGTCGTAAACCGCAGTGATCTGCGGTATGCCTATTCCTGCCACGACTCTTGTCGTGCATATTGCCCCGGGCCCGATTCCGACTTTTACGCAGTCGGCTCCGGCCTTTATCAAATCTTCGGCTGCTTCCGCGGTCGCCACATTGCCTGCAATTATCTGTAAATTCGAAAATTCTTTTCTGAGTTTTTTTACAGCTTCAATGACTCCACGGCTGTGTCCGTGCGCGGTGTCGACCGTTAAAACGTCGACTTGCGCGTCTATCAAAGCCTTGGCTCTTTCAAACATGTCTTTGGTTATACCTATTGCGGCGCCGCACAGAAGCCTTCCTTTTTCGTCCCTTGAAGAGTTTGGAAAGCGGATGGCTTTTTCTATGTCTTTTATTGTGATAAGGCCTTTGAGTATGAATTTGTCGTCGACTAAAGGAAGTTTTTCAATTTTTTTTGCCTGAAGTATTTCTTTTGCTTCGGCAAGCGACGTGCCGACTTTTGCGGTTATGAGATTTTCTTTTGTCATTATATCGGAGATTTTTTTATTGCCGTCGGTTTCAAAACGCATATCCCTGTTTGTGATTATGCCGACAAGTTTTCCGTCGTTTTCAACTATAGGCACGCCGGATATTCTGTACTTTGCGGCAAGCGCTTTTGCGTCGGCGAGCGTGTTTTCTTTTTTAAGCGAGAACGGGTCGGAGATTACGCCGTGATCGCTTCTTTTAACGCGGTCCACTTCGTTTGCCTGCATTTCAACAGACATGTTTTTGTGAATAATGCCGATCCCGCCTTCGCGCGCCATGGCAATAGCCATTTTGGATTCAGTAACGGTATCCATTCCGGCGCTCATAAGAGGAATCTGCAGCTTAATTTTTTTTGTGAGGTTCGTGCTTAAATCAACGTCTTTGGGAAGTATTTCGGAATGCTGCGGGATAAGTAAAACGTCGTCGAAAGTTAAAGCTTCTTTAACTAATTTTGAATTCATTTTTCGTCTCCGCTTTCTGTTAATTATACTTATTTTAAGTTTTGAAGGCAATAATAGATGCAAGGCAACTGTCATGGCAAAAACAACTGCAGCATCATATCCATTCTAAGGGCTTGAAAAAATATTCATAAAAATAGATAATGAGATTATCATCAAAATAGGGGGGATACACAAAATGGAAAAATGGAAATGTACGGCTTGCGGTTTTATTTATGATCCTGAGATTGGCGATCCTGATGCAGGCGCAGCTCCCGGAACGTCTTTTGAAGAATTGCCTGACGATTGGACATGTCCCGTTTGCGGAGTAGGCAAAGATCTGTTTGAAAAAATATAGTAACTGCAGAGGTTGAGATGATGAGAAGATGAGATGTTGGGTAACGGCATACTGCTTTTGTTGTTGCTCACCATCTCATCTTCTTCTAATTGAGTTTATGAAACAAATATATTTAGATAATCAATCTAATACTAAACTGGACGAACGGGTTTTTGAAATTATGAAACCGTTCTTTACGGAAAATTACGGCAATCCCCAAAGCATATATTCTTTGGGTTCCGTTTCCAAAGACGCTCTTGAAAATGCCAGAAAACAGGTCGCGGGATTAATAAATGCGGCTCCTGAAGAGATAATTTTTACTTCATGCGGCACTGAATCCAATAATTTGGCGATCAAAGGCATAGCGGAAGCTTACAAAGACAAAGGCAGCCATATAATAGTGTCCGCGATCGAGCATTTTTCGGTTTTAAATCCTGCAAAAAGACTTGAAAAGGCGGGCTTTGAGATCTCATATGTATCCGTAGATCCTAAAGGGAACATTGATATAAACCAACTTGAAAAATTGTTGAGAAAAGATACCATTTTAGTATCCATCCAGCATGCCAATCCGGAAGTTGGTACAATTCAAAACATTAAAAAGCTTGCTGAAATTGTAAAAAACTCAAGCAAGGCAGTATTTCATACGGATGCCGTTGCGTCTTGCGGAAAGATAGACATAAATGTTGCTGATATGGGCGTTGACGCTCTTACAATTGCCGGCTCGGTAATGTACGGTCCTAAAGGATCTGCGGCGCTTTATCTTAAAAAAGGCGTAAAAATAGTTTCTCTTCTTGAAGGCGGCGTTCAGGAAAATTCTAAACGCGCAGGCACGGAAAATGTTCCCGCAATAGTTGGTTTTGGCGCGGCATGCGCTATTGCTAAAGAAGAGATGTCAAAAAATCAGGCTTATGTGCGGAAATTGAGGGATAGGCTTATTTCAGAGCTTCCCCAAAAAATAGAACATATTTATTTAAACGGAGCGCCGCAAGGCGAAAACCGTTTGCACGGAAATGTGAACTTTTCCATAGAATTTGTAGAGGGCGAAGCATTGTTTTTAATGCTTGACGCAAAAGGCATAATGGCTGCAAGCGGTTCGGCCTGCGCTAACAAAAATCTTAAAATTTCACATGTTTTATCCGCTATGGGCGTTGACGTTGCGGTAGGCCAGGGTTCAATTTTATTTACTCTTTCAAAATTCAATAATAATGAAGAAATAGATCACGTTTTGGAAGTTTTTCCGGATATAGTGAAAAAATTGAGAGAAATATCTCCTCTATATTCGCATTTCATAAAAACCGGAGAAAGAATGAAAGCAGGCCCGGGAACGGATTACCATGATCACGAGCATTGTGATATATAAAGAGTGAAGAGTGGAGAGTGAAAAGTGAAGATATTGTGTTTTCGCTTTGCGAAAACCTATTAAATCAGGTTTCGGCAGGGACTTTGTCCCAGCCGAAACACAACATCTCCACTCTCCACTCTGTCGTTAAAAGGAGTTTTTATGGCATTCTATTCTGAAAAAGTTATGGAGCATTTTGCAAATCCGCGCAACGTGGGCGAAATAAAAGACGCTGACGGCGTCGGCGAAGTTGGAAATCCCGTTTGCGGGGATATGATGACTTTTTACATAAAAGTCAAAGACGACAAGCTTGATGACGTAAAATTTAAAACTTTCGGCTGCGGCGCGGCTATTGCCGTTTCTTCAATGGTTGCCGAAATGGCAAAAGGCAAAACGCTTGACGAAGCCATGCTTCTGACAAATGCGCAGGTTGCAGAAGCTTTGGGCGGCCTCCCGCCGAACAAAATGCACTGCTCAAACCTCGGCGCTGACGCGCTTCATAAAGCGATCGAGAATTATAAATCCAAAGGTAAATAAAATGGAAAAAATAAAAGAATGCGGCTGTCCGCACTGTGAGCCGGAACTTAAAAAAGGATGTTTTGAGCCGGCATTTTGCAAACCGTGCAAAATCAAAAAAAATATTAAGATCTGCGCCGAATGCAAAGCCGAATATGCCGCCGAATACGACGAATGTCCGGCGTGCCTTACAAATAAAGAGTGAAGAGTGGAGAGTGAAAAGTGAAGATATTGTGTTTTCGCTTTGCGAAAACCTATTAAATCGGGTTTCGGCAGGGACTTTGTCCCAGCCGAAACACAACATCTCCACTCTTCAATCTCCACTCTGCCGTTAAAAAAGGGGGAACAAAATGACAGGTAAATTTTCGGAAAGGATGTATAATGCTTTAAACGAGCAAATCAGAAACGAGTATTTTTCGGCTTATTTGTATCTTGCCATGTCGGTCTGCTGTTCGGAAATGAATCTTGACGGAACCGCGGTTTGGTTTAGGAAACAGTATGAAGAAGAACTTTCGCACGGCGATAAAATGTATAAATATATGATCGAGAGAGGCGCAAGAGTAAAACTTCTTCAGATCGACGAGCCCAGATTTGAGTGGAGTTCCGCGCTTGAGATGTTTCATAATGCGCTGGGACATGAAAAATACGTGACCGGACTGATAAACAATCTGGCAAACATAGCTTATGAAGAAAAAGATCATGCCACGCTTTCTTTCCTTCAGTGGTTCGTCGACGAACAGGTCGAAGAAGAAGCAAGCGTCGAAGAAATAATCGCAAAATTTGAAATGATAGGCGAATCGAAAAGAGCGCTTATATATCTCGACAAAGAACTTGGAAAAAGGAAAAAAGACTAGAAAAAAGAGTGAAGAGTGGAGATACGGCGAAAGAAAAGAGTGAAGAGTGAAGAGTGGAGAGTGAAGATACGGCGAAAGAAAAGGCAGTTGCAGTATCTCCACTCTCCACTCTTCACTCTCCACTCTGCCGTTAAAAGGGGTTTTTATGTCTGCACGTTTAGTTAAAGACGGAGTTTATTCAGTAGGGTGCGTTGACTGGAACGCAAGGAATTTTCACGGGAGCACTTATGTTACCGCAAGAGGAGTTACTTATAACTCTTACCTTATAAAAGACGAAAAAATTACGCTTATAGATACCGTCCATAAAAATTTTGCAAAAGAGTTTATTGAAAATATAAAAGAAATCGTTGACCCGTCAAAAATCGACGTGATAATCATCAATCATATTGAGCCTGACCATTCCGGAGCTTTTCCCGAAATATTGAAACTTTGTCCTAATGCAAAAATTTACGGTACGGAAAAAGCAAAGCAGGGACTGTTGAAATATTATGGCTCTGCCGGAAATTTTATCCCTGTCAAAACCGGACAAAACCTAAATATTGGAAAACGCAGTCTTGATTTTATAGATACCGCGATGATACATTGGCCGGACAGCATGTTTACATATTCGGCTTTTGATAAAATTCTTTTTTCAAACGACGGTTTTGGCCAACATTATGCCGCGGCAAAAATTTTTGACGACGAAGTCGATTTTTGCATTTTAATGGACGAAGCTAAAATATATTATGCTAATATTTTGTGGCCTTTCGGGCAGATAATAACCGCAAAACTTGCCGCCATACAAAAAATGAATCTTGACATAGAGCTTATAGCGCCCAGCCACGGTTTGATATGGCGCAAACATATTCCTGAAATTTTAGAAAAATACGCTTATTGGGCGGCAAATTCCACGCAGAATAAAGCTGCCGTAATATATGAAACGATGTGGCATTCAACCGAAGCAATGGCGAAAAAAATAGTCGAAGGCATAGCTTCGCAAGGCATTGAGGCCGTTTTGTTTGACGTGACAAAAAATGCAAGATCGGATATCGCCTCGTATATTCTTGACGCCAAAGGTTTAGTTTTCGGATCTTCCACGCACGACAATTATATGCTTCCGGTCATTGACGGTTTTCTGCATTTTTTTAAAGGGCTCAAACCTAAAAACAGGAAAGCTTTTGCTTTCGGTTCATACGGCTGGAGCGGCGAATCCGTAGGAAATATAGAAGAAGTCATCGCGTCAGCCGGAATAGAAAAAACAACGGACGGCATAAAAGTTTTATATGCCCCGTCAAAAGAAGAACTCGACAAATGCTTTGAAGCAGGAAGAGCGTTTGCGCTTACAATAAAAAAAGAGTGAAAAGTAAATTGTAGAGATAAGAGAGAATAGAGTGTAGATAATAGATACAGCAACGGCTTGAGTGCAAGAAATGAATAATAAAATCTGTTTTATCTTTTCTCTATTATCTATTCTCTGCCGTTAAAAAGGGGGCTTTATGAAAGGATTAGTCTGTAAAATGTGCGGGTACATTGCTTTAGACGGAAATATTGAGCAGTGTCCCGTGTGCGGTTCAAAAGATTCGTTTGAGGAAAAAGAAGACGCTTATAAAATGCCTGATTTTAAAGCTGAAAAGGGCGAATCGGAAAAGAAGCATATTCCTTCGATACTTGTCGTTGAGGAATGCGGGCTTATTCCGGGCGCGGGCTGCATAGACGTTCACGTAAAGATCGGCGAAATTGCCCATCCTATGACGGCGGAACATTATATTTCGGCGATCTATTATTATCTTGACAAAAAGTTTGTCGGGGTAATGCATATACCGACAAACAGCGCGATCAATGCCGCGGCAGCCGCACATTTCAAAGGCGGAAGCAAAGGTACGGTTTCAATTATAAGCCAGTGCAATCTTCACGGCAGCTGGTACAATGAAGCGGAAATAAAATAAAAGACAAAGTGAAAAGTGAAGAGTGAAAAGTGAAGATAACGAGTTTTGCCTTCGGCAAAACATATAGTAGGTTTCGGCAGGGACTTTGTCCCT
>WRNH01000030.1 GCA_009776745.1 Endomicrobiia bacterium
TTCTTTTCTCCCTACAGTATACGCACCGCTTTCGGAATGCTTTATGAAGGCGCTCAAGGCAATACAGCAAAAGAGCTTGAAAACATATTTGCTTTTGAAACAGACGAGAAAAAACGCCTGTCTTCCGTTCACAACGAACTGAAAAATTATAACTCCATGAACGACGGTTACGGTATTCAGGTCGCAAATTCTTTTTGGGCAAATCGGGACAGAGTTATAAAGCCTGCGTATAAATCTATTCTTAAAGATTATTATTTTGCGCAGCTTGAAACTATAAATGTAAAAAACTCGCAAGAATCGGCAGATAGGATAAACTTATGGGTAAATGATAAAACAAAAGGAAGAATCCCCTCAATTATAACTCCTGATGATATAGTTGAAGAAACATTGGCAGTTTTAGTGAACGCTATATACTTTAAAGCTAAATGGCTGCAGCCTTTCGAAAGTGAAAACACTGAAAAAAGGGACTTCTATATTTCTAAAAACAACAAAATTGAAGTTGATATGATGCTTAACGATAGTGAAAATGATTTTGGATATTTAGAAAATGACAAAGTCCAAGTCTTAAAAATGAGATATCAAAATGTTGAAAACATGCCTTCAATGAGCATGATAGCTGTTTTGCCTAAAGAAAATAATATAGCTGATGCTGAGAATTATATTTATTCAAATACAATCGCAGATATTCAAAAATCTTTTGAGTTTCCGGAAGTTATTGTATATTTTCCGAAATTTGAACTTAGATGGGAAATGGGAATGCTTGAAATTATTGAAAATATGGGTTTAAATAATGTAAAACCGGATTATTCTAAAATCTGCGATTTGGAACTTGAAATTTCAAAAGTAATACATAAAGCGTTTATAAAAATAGACGAAAAAGAAACCGAAGCCGCGGCGGTAACAGTTATAGATATAGAAACAAGCGCCGCCGACTACGAACCGCCGAAATTATTTAAAGCCGACCATCCGTTCATGTATTTAATAGTTGATGAGGATACCAACCAAATATTATTTATGGGAAAAATGCTGAACCCCGATGGGTGCGGATGTAACTGACAGGAATATAAAAAAACGCTAAAGTACAACGCTGTCAATTACTACGTCCCCGTGATTTGAATCTTAAAAACCATAAGGATCTTTATTTTTTGCCGACTGGAAAAAAATATTAGGCTTGGTTTAATTTTATAAATGTCTGCACGGGAGGATAAAAATTATGACTATTCTTACTTTATGTCTCATAGCGCTTGTTTTATACTTATGGCATCTTGCGACGAAAGTGTCTGACTTGGAAAAACATATAAAAGAACTTCAAGAAGATTATACATTACAGCATCTTGTGTCAAGAATATCTAAACTTGAAAAGCAAATATCCGCAGAAGGTTCTAAAAATGAGGAAGCTGTTACGGGCAAACAAACGGAACGCCAAACAGCGGCGGAACCGGCAATAAATGAAACGGCAGTTAAAACGCCTGTTGTCGCAAATAAATCAGTGGTTCAAGAAATAAAAACGGCAGCACCCGGCTGGCCTCCGGTTAAAACTCCGCAGGAGCAGCCTCAGCCTAAACCTAAACCTCAAACCACTGTTTCTCAGGAATCTCCGAAAAAAGCCGTCATTAACTGGGAAATTTTTGCCGGCGTAAAACTTTTTGCCTGGATTGGCGGGTTTGCGGCTTTTTTGGGAATAATATTTTTTACAAAGTATGCCATAGACAGCGGTTTCATAACTCCGCTGATGAGAGTGTGCGCAGGATTTGCCGCGGGTATTGTTTTAGTAACCGCCGGTCTTTTTATCAAAAATGAAAAAATCCAAACTACGGGCAATGTTCTTTGCGCAATAGGCATAGTTTTTGTGTATGTTTCGGCTTTTGCCGCTGGAAATTTTTATCATATTTTCAGTACTCTTTTGACATTTATAATAATGGTCGCTGCGTCTGCCGGAGCATTTGCCATATCCGTTCATAAAAATGCGAAATATATAGCCGTTTTGGCGGCAGTCGGCGGCTATCTTACGCCGATACTTATTTCAACCGGAAGCGGCGCAATACTTTCTCTTTCGGTTTATATGGCAATTATCACGGTGACGATCATGATGATCGCCGTGAAAAAAGAATGGCCTTTTTTGATATGGCTTTCTTCTATCGGCGTTTATCTTATTTTGATTGCTCTTTACTCAAAAAATTTTGTTTATTACAGAACGCTCGATATGGCTGCGATATACGCGGGATTTTGCGCATTATTTGCCGCTTTTGCGGTATTCGTTTCGAAAAAATATAATTTTGCTTCTGAAGATTATGGGCTTGCGTCTTTTACGTTTAATATTTTTTCCATGTTTTTTGTTTTTGCTTTTTTTGACAAAGCGGCATACTTTCCGCTGGCATTGTTAATGACAATAAACGCCTGCCTTTTTTTTATTTCCGTCAATGATAAATATTTCAGAGACGGATATGTTTTTGCTTCAGTTTTTTCTTTCCTCATTTTGTTTGCATGGACTGCCTTTTATTTAAAACAGAATTCATTGTGGTTCGCGCTCGGAGCGTATTTTATATTTTTTCTTCTCAACGGTTTTCTGCCTTTGTTTGACGATTATCGCAAAAAAATTAAACCTTCGGTTTGGAACGGCATTTTTCCGGCCGCGCTGATTTTTATAGCTGCGGTCTGTATGGCAAAAGTGTATTTTGTTTATTTTAGCGTTTGGATCTTGGTTATGATCGCCGCTTTTTTCGCTTTGGCGTATTCGGAGATCACGAAAAATATTTTTACGGCTTTTTTAAGCGTTTTCGGCATATTTACAACGCTTTTTGTCTGGCTTATCGCCACGCGCGCGTCAGCTTTTGACGAAATAAGTTTTGCGGGAATAGCATGCGGTTTTGCGCTGGGCATTTTTGTATTGGCGTCCGTGCTGAAAAAGAAAGGGATCAAAGCAGCCGGTTTTTTAAATATTGAACTTCAGGAAACGCCCAGCCAGCCTTTATATTCCGTATACAATATGTTCTTTATATCGATTTTTATCCTTTTGTCGGCCGCGATAATAAAAATAAAGCCTGCGGTTCCGGGCGTTTTTATAATTTCCGGGCTGGCAGTTTCGCTTTTTATAATACTGCTGTCGCTTATCAATGAATCTAAAAATTTTATCGGCGTTTTGTTTGCGCTTATTTCAATGTTTTTTATGCAGCTTTTATGGCAGAATTTTTATTTTACGCAGGATGTCCACAAAATAATCTGCTTGTGGTATTTTATAGTTTTTGTATTTTTTTATGCCGCTGTATTTTTGCTCAAAAAACAGTTTATGCACAAAAAAATGCCGTGGTTTGTTTCGGCTCTTGCCGGCGTTTTGCAGTGCTGTTTGATATATCTGGCTTCAAAAAATAATCAGGCAGTTTCCCCATATCTCGGCGCGATTCCGGCGGTTTTTGCCATTATCTACGGTTTATCGGTTTTCAATATTATGCGTTTGGGAAACATGAAAGACGAATTTCAAATAAGCAGGATCGGCATTTTTACGGCAGCCGCTTTATTTTTTATAACGCTGATTTTTCCGATGCAGTTCAAAACGCAATGGCTTATAGTCGGCTGGACGCTGGAGGCTGCGGCGCTTATAGCTTTATTCAGACTTATTGCATACAAACCTTTAAAATACTGGGGATTCTGGCTTCTTGTTTTGGTATTTTTTCTGACGGTCGTGCCTGATGTCTATCTATTCAAAGTTATTGCAGGAAGCGTATTTAACTGGTATCTTTATATGTATTCGATAGTGATAGTTTCAATGTTTGCCGGCGCTTCACTGTGGACGCCTAAAGATGAGAAACACGCGGGGATCAATAACAGAATAACGCTTTATACTTTGGCGGTGATCCTTCTTTTTGTTTTGGTAAATATAGAGATCGCGGCATTTTTTGCGACAGGCAATTATATACATTTCAGTTTCAGCAACAGTCTGGCGCAGGATATGTCATACACGCTTTGCTGGGGACTTTTTGCCATCGGCATGTTTGTTTTCGGCATCGTCAAAAAAATTAAAGCGGTAAGAATTTCAGGACTTGTTCTTTTATCCATATCTACTTTTAAATTGTTCCTTCACGATTTATGGAATCTCGGACAGCTTTACAGAATAGGCTCTCTTTTCGGTCTGGCGGCTATGCTTATCCTTGTTTCGTTTTTGTATCAGAAATACGTTATAAAAAAGAGTGAAGAGTGAAAAGTGGAAAGTGAAGATGATGTGTTTTCGCTTTGCGAAAACCTATTAAATAGGTTTCGACAGGGACAAAGTCCCTGCCGAAACACAATATCTCCACTCTTCACTCTTCAATCTCCACTCTGCCGTTAAAAAGGGAGGTCAAAATATGATAAAAAAAATCGTATTCTTATTATTATCTATGATTTTTTTTGCCGGAACGGCTTTTTCTTCCGGCGAAGTAAGGCCGTATGTAAGTTTTAAAGGCGCGGCCTCTTTTGTCCAGTCGGATTTTGATCTGGGATATTATCCCCGTTACTACCGCGGCGGCTATTATTATAATAACGTACACTACTATTATGATGACTATTACTACAGAAACTATTACGACGAAAGCGCGGATACTGTTTTTGCAGGTTCGGCGTCGCTTGGCATGAAAATCAAAAATCTAAGATTTGAGTGTGAATACGTTTACAGAACGCGCGCTAAACAAAGTTATGACTTTTTTCCCGACATCAGGCAGGAATTTAACAGTTTAATGCTCAACTTTCTTTACGATGTTCCCATTGGGTCTAAAATCTATCCTTATGCCGGAGTTGGAATGGGCGCTACTCATGTAAAAAATGAAATAAAGTATTGCGGCAGCGAATCAAAAACATGTTTTTCTTTCGCCGGAGACATGGGCGTTTCTTTTGAACTTGCGCGGCATATAAATCTTGATACGGGGTTAAAAGTTACATATCTGGGCGCCGCGAAATTAGAAAATACGGACTATAATATGTACGCGATAGACATATATTTAGGTTTGAGATATACGATTTAGATATTGATTATTTGAAATATATCCCGCAGACTTGCCGCTGGAAACCGCTTAGAGTCTGTCGCCCTGCGCGGATGTTCATTTTTTTTAATTTGTAAATTTTCTTTTTGCATATCCGCCTAATTGTCTTTCCAATACCCGCTTTGTTTATTTCTTGGCTTATTGATATAATATTAACCTCATTAACAATAAATAAAGAGGCGCGGCATAAAAGATGAAAGAAATAAATAATAAAAATGAAATTTTTAAAGCAGGGCTTGATATAGGGTCGACGACGATCAAATTGTCCGTGTTAAACCGAAATAATGAGCCGCTATACTGCAATTATAAAAGGCATCAGCTTGACCTTCTAAATACGGTGCTCAGTCTTATCGACGAAGCGCCCGCCGGACTTAAAAACGCCGAAATGACGATCTGCACGACCGGAAGCGGAGCCATCGCTTTATCGCAAAAAGCAAAAATTGCTTTCGAGCAGGAAGTTATCGCGTGCACAAAAGCCATAAAAACTTTTCTTCCGAAAGTTGACATTGCCATAGAATTAGGCGGAGAAGACGCAAAGATAACTTTTTTTGACGACTCTTCAATAGACCAGAGAATGAATGAAACCTGCGCTGGCGGCACGGGCGCTTTTATCGACCAGATGGCGCAGACTTTAAAAACCGATGCCGCAGGGATCAACGAACTTTCCAAAAATCATAAAACGGTTTATCCGATAGCCGCGCGCTGCGGGGTTTTTGCTAAAACCGATATTATGCCTTTGCTTAACGAAGGCGCGGCAAAAGAAGATATTGCCGCAAGCATACTTCAGGCCGTCGTAAACCAGACAGTCGGCGGTCTTGCCAGAGGAAGAACCGTAACGGGCAATATCTGCTTTTTGGGCGGCCCGCTTTTCTTTTTGTCGGAACTCAGAAACTTTTTTATAAAATCGTTAAAGCTTGCTCCGGAAAACGTTTTTTTTCCGGATAATGCGCATTTTTTTGTTTCTTTCGGCGCTGCGCTGCTCAGCCAGGGCGAAAGCGTGACGCTTGCCGGATTAAAAGAAAGGTTTGCAAAACTTAAAAACGAGCCGCTGTATAAAAATTCGGATCTGCTTTCTCCTTTGTTTAAAGATGAAGCTGAGCTTGAAACTTTTACGCAAAGGCACGGTAAAACCGCCGCAAAAAAACTTAGCATAGAAAAATACGAGGGCAATCTGTTTTTAGGCGTTGACGCCGGGTCCACGACTACAAAAGCGGTTTTGCTTACAAACGATAAAGAAATCGTCTATTCGCATTACGGTTCAAATAACGGAAATCCTTTACAGTCCGTAGCGGATATTTTAAAAGATATTTATTCAAAACTTCCGGACACGGCGCGTATTGCGGGCTCGTGCGTTACGGGTTACGGCGAAGCTTTGATAAAGGCCGCGCTAGGTTTTGACGAAGGCGAAGTTGAGACGATCGCCCACTATAAAGCCGCGCATTATTTTGATCCGAAGGTGTCTTTTATTTTGGATATCGGCGGGCAGGATATGAAATGCATTTATGTTAAAAACGGGCTGATAGACAAAATAATTTTAAACGAAGCCTGTTCTTCGGGCTGCGGTTCGTTCATACAAAATTTTGCCGAATCTTTAAATTACGGCGTCAAGGATTTTGCGCAGCTTGCGCTGTTTTCAAAAAATCCGGTAGATTTGGGTTCCCGCTGCACCGTGTTTATGAACTCTAAAATAAAACAGGCGCAAAAAGAAGGCGCAAATGCCGGCGATATTTCTGCGGGACTTGCTTATTCCGTAATAAAAAACGCTTTGTATAAAGTTATAAAAATTTCAAACCCCGAAGAACTCGGCGGCAATATCGTTGCCCAGGGCGGAACATTTTTTAATAACGGCGTATTGCGCGCCGCCGAACTTCTTTTAAATACGGAAGTTACCCGTCCGGACATTGCCGGCCTTATGGGCGCATTCGGCGCGGGACTAATAGCTCTTCAAAACAAAAGATCTTCGACTTCAATAATAGACAGGGATGCTCTTGAGGCTTTCAGCTGTAAAATGAGAAATACGCGCTGCAAAGGCTGCGAAAACAAATGCCTTTTAAATATTTCCGTTTTTCCCGACGGAAAAACTTTCATTTCAGGAAACAGGTGCGAAAACGTTTTGCAGAACAAAAAAGTACAGAGCTTTGAATTTAATATGTTCGACTATAAATACAAACGTCTGTTTGATTTTTATAAGCCGCTGCCTTTGGAAAAAGCGCCCAGGGGGGAGATAGGGATCCCGCGCGTTTTAAATATGTATGAGAACTATCCGTTTTGGTTTGCGCTTTTTACTAAACTCGGTTTCAGGGTAGTTTTGTCGGATCCGTCGTCAAACGCTTTATTTAACGAAGGCCTGGAAAGCATACCTTCGCAGACCGTGTGTTTTCCGGCAAAGATGGCTCACGGTCATATTGAAAATCTAATTGATAAGGGATTAAAAACCATCTTTTATCCGTGCATACCTTTTGAAGTTAAAGAATTTAAAGATGCAGATAATCATTATAATTGTCCGGTCGTGGGAAGTTATCCTGAAGTTATCCGTCTAAACATGGGCGTTTTGGAAGAAAAAGGCGTAAAATTTTTACAGCCTTTTCTGCCTTTTGACAATGTAAAAAGACTGATCTACCGTTTGGCGGAAGAGCTGGGAGATTTTAAAATAACAAAAAAAGAATTAATTTTTGCGGTGCTGCGCGGCCGCGCTGCGCTTAATTTGTTTAAAAAAGACATAAGACAGCAGGGCGCAAGGCTTATAAAAGAAATTAAAGAAACCGGCAAACCCGCGGTAATTTTGGCAGGACGGCCTTACCATATTGATCCGGCGATAAATCACGGCGTTGCGGATTTGATCGCTTCTCACGGAATGATAGTTTTAAGCGAAGATTCGGTCGCACATTTGTCCGGGCCGCTTCCCAAAATGAATTTTGTCGACCAGTGGATGTATCATTCCCGTCTGTACCGCGCGGCAAACCTTGCTATAAAAATAGACAGTCTTGAACTTATACAGCTTAATTCTTTCGGCTGCGGGCTTGACGCTATCACCACCGAACAAGTCGAAGAGATCCTTTCAAAATCGGGAAAAATATATACTGTTTTAAAAATTGACGAAGGTTCAAATCTCGGAGCGGTAAAAATAAGGATACGCTCTCTTCTTGCCGCGATAAAAGAAAGAAAAGGACTGAAATTTTCAGAAGACGTTTTTGAAGGCACAAAATTTTCCGAATTTACAAAAGATATGAAAGACTCATATACGATCTTATGCCCGCAGATGTCGCCCATACATTTCCGTCTTGCGGGCGCCATTATGCGCAGCCGCGGAATAAAATTGGAAGTTTTGCCGAAAGTAAATAAAGCCGACATTGAAGAAGGTTTGCGTTATGTAAATAATGACGCCTGTTATCCGACGATAGTCGTAGTGGGCCAGCTTATAAACGCTTTAAAATCCGGAAAATACGATATAAATAAAACCGCAATGATAATTTCTCAGACGGGCGGAGGATGCAGAGCCACAAACTATGCCGCTTTTTTAAGAAAAGCCGCGGAAAAAGCCGGATTTAAAAATGTTCCGGTAATATCGCTTAGCACGACCAATCAAGCTTTAAACAAACAGCTGGGAGTAACTTTCGGACTGCTTAAAGACGTATTGCTGCTTTTGCTATACGGCGATCTGCTTATGAGGCTTTCCAACCGCATGCGTCCGTACGAAATACACGCGGGACAGACGGACGCGCTTACGGAAACCTGGCTTATGCATTTGTCGGACAGAATCAAAAAAACTTATTATTTTGAGTTTAATAAAACCGTTAAAAAAATAGTCAAAGAGTTTGACTCGATACCGGTCAAAAAAATTAAAAAGCCGCGCGTCGGCGTGGTCGGAGAAATTTTAGTAAAATTTCATCCCGACGCGAACAATAATCTTGTTTCCGTTTTAGAAAAAGAAGGCGCAGAAGCAGTCGTTCCCGATATGACCGATTTTATAAATTACTGCATGCTCGACGACGTTTACAAACATAAATATCTTTCCGGCAGCTTTAAAAGCAGAGCTATTTCGTGGCTTGCCGGCGGATATATCGAAAGACTGCGTTCAATAATAAGAAGAGCTCTTAAAAAAAGCAAAAATTTTGAATCTTATCATACGACAAAAGAGCTTGCTTCAAAAGCTTCGGAAATAATTTCGGTATGCAACCAGACCGGCGAAGGCTGGCTTTTGACCGCGGAAATGCTTGAACTTATTGAAGACGGCGTAAATAATATCGTGTGCGTACAGCCTTTCGGCTGTTTGCCCAACCACATAACCGGAAAAGGCGTGATGAAAGAGCTTAAAAAAAGATACGTCGACGTCAATATTGCCGCCGTTGACTATGACCCGGGCGCAAGCGAAGTCAACCAGATAAACAGAATAAAACTGATGATGTCGGTAGCGCACCAAAAAATATAAAATATTAATGGCAATGAACATACTTTTTATATTTTAAATAATGTCCGTAGCGCATCAAAAGACAGGTAATAGAGAATAGTTTCGGAGTTCGCGGGACTTTTAATATACAAAAAAAGCCTCGTTTGCCAAATGCAAACGAGGCTTTTTTGATTAGTAAATATTTATTACCACTTATAAGAAAGGCCGAGATTTCCCATAACCGCAGTTAAGTTAGAAGACGTATCGGCTGACAGATCTACGAACAGGTTCATATTATTATTGATTTCGTATTGGCATCCTGCGTTGCCCGAGAAAAGGGTTTTTGCAAGAGCCGTGCTTTCAATTTCAAATTTTACATCCGGATATTCCGCAAAATAAGCGGTCATGGCATTAGTGTCGCCGCTGACAATTTGTTTTACCAAAAGATTTAAGCGCCAGTTAAATCTTGATTCGGATTTGCTTTCTAATCCCACGCCGGCTTTTATTTCGGCTTTTGTAAAACTTCCGGACTCTATTCTTAATCTCTGCTGGGAAGAACCTTCTTCCTGAAAGTCGTCATTTGATACGATAGCGCAGTTTATGCCGATCAAAGGTTTAAAAACAAGAGATTCGCCCAAATTATGATTATATGCGCCTTCAACGTCTATATTTACCACGTTTACCGTATAATCCGTATCTATTTTAGCGTCAGTCCCTGTCAGTTTTCTTGCGGATTTATAACCCTGAAAAGTTAATCCGGCCAGGCCTCTGACCGTAAACTGCTGATAGTCATAACTTGCGTATGCGTTAAAACCCATATCCGTAACGTCGGAAGTGTCACTCAGCTGCTTAAATTCTCCCATACCGTAAAAACCGGCAATACCGAAAATAAGATCGTCGGCTTCCGAACTGAGCATATCATATCCGGCGACAATGCCCGAAATGATATTCTCGAATTCCGGATTGTCTTCGTTTTCGGATATTTTAACCGTGTTGACATATGCCTGCGCCCATATGTTATTGCGCGAATAGTTTCTGCCTGAAGATAAATTGGAGTAAATTATATTCGCTTTTGAAGATAATGCGCTTGCCGCAAAAGAATTAGCGTACGTTATGCCGGATAAAGACTGGGTCAGCGCAAAAAACGGAGCGCTGTTGCCTGTGCCGTTATATTCCGAGTATGCGTTATCGGCCAAGTTTATTACTTCCGTTCTGAATTTGGAAGACTCTCCGACAATAGTATTCAGCTTATTAAGCGCGTCTATCATGGCCTGCTGGTTTTTTGTCGCGTTCGGTATGTAAAAATCCCGCCAGCCTTCCCATATATCAAGTAAAATAGAGCCGGCGTTGGAAGTGTTGATCGACGACATAAAACGCGCCGAACCTAAATTTATATTAAATACGGCTATGTTTTCCGGAGAATAGATCAAAGATCCGCCGTACTGTATAATCTCAAAACTTTTCTTTTCGTCATAATCGGTTCCGCTTACATTTACCTGCAGGGTTACGTTATCATTTATGGAAACGTTATTGGAAACCAGCAGCTTATCGTTTTCTTTTAAACCGGCTTCGCTTTTAATGCCCACGCAATAAGTTGATCCGGGATTAAAATTAACGGAATCAACGGACAAAGATCCGTAAGTGCTTTGACTGGACACGCTTATGTCAGTGGAATTTCCTATACGTAAAAATGAACCGTTGTTAAGAGTAACGGCGCCGTTTATTCTGCCGCTGCCCTGAATAATGCCTCCGTTATTGGCTCTTATGCCGGAGGCTGCGTTGAGCGTTGAGGTTGGCCCGACCGTTAATATCGCATTGTAAACAGCCGCGGAATCGGTAGTTACCGTTGAAGAAGTTATCGTCATCATTGCAAGATTGGTTAAATCCGACCCCGACAATGTTAAATTAGTTACGTTGATTCCGGTCGTTGCGTTCAGCAATCCTTCCAAAACCCTGAGTTCTTTCATGCTAAATCCGGCTCCGCCTCCGGTTTGGGCGATCGTCATGGTTCCGGCGCCGGATTTTGCGAATATTCCGTTTGCCGCGGAATCAAAATCAATAGAATTAGCGGTGATCGTTAAATTATTGGAGTTTTCCACGATAACGCCGGTTTTTACGAATATATTGTTTCCCAAAACGGCATTATCGGCCTCTACGACAAGAGTAGCCAAATTAACGGTATCCGTGCCTAGAAAATTCAGTTTAATGGCATTATCTATGCTGTTGCCGTCATAAATGCCTATGCCGCCGTTATAAACTGTTATTTCCGACTGCGCCGAAGTAAGATAAGAACCGCTGCTGATGTGCAGTATGCCGCCGTCAATAACGATATTCGATGCATTCAAGTTGAAGTTTCTTAAGGTAAGACGGCCGTCGTAAACCGCAAGCTCCTCGAAATTTTTAAAGGCAGGGCCTGTTGACTGATATATTAAATTGCCGCCGCCTGATTTATGCACCACGGGCGCGGCGGATAAAAAATCAACGACGTCCGAATACATTGTCACCGTGGCATTATTGACAAAATTAATGCCAGAAGAAATTTTTATGGTATTAGACATAGTATCCGACGACATGACGCTTTCGCTTGCGATGTAAAAACTTGATAAGTCGGTTGCCGACGTGTTTAAAAAATTTACGGCGGCGGATGAAATATTCGCTTCATTATATATTTTTAAGTCGCCTTCGTTAATATTGATAGTGCCGTATACTTTGGAATCTTTCGCTATTTCAAGATAAGACGCGCTGTCGTTAACTTCAAAAGATGATTTTAACGTGACGTTTTCAGCAAGCATAAAACCGCCGGCATTAACGGTGAAAGTGGTAATGTTGATATTTCTTGCCGAATCGCTTGAATTTCCTATTGCCAGCGTCCCAAGTCCGTCTTTAATAAAAGCGGCTTCATATCCGGGTCTGGCGTCATAACGGACAATGTCGCCGTAAAGCGTTAATTTTTGATTGTCGTAGACATTAAAAACGGCGCCTTTATTTATATGGATATTGTTGTACAGCTCAATATCGCCGGAAACCGATTCTATGACCTGTAAAGACGCGAAATTCACCGTAGAGCTGCTGTCAAACATTATTTTCCCTTTGTTTGGGTCATCACCGTCGGGAGTTCCCAGCGAATAAGCGTTTGTTATCGCTATGCCGCCTTCCGTTATATAAGTGCCTTTATCATATGAGTTTTCTCCGCTTAAAGTCAGTAATCCGCTTCCAAGCTTTTTTAAATACATATCGCCCTGCAATGAGCCGGAATATTCTTTATCGGAATTTTCGTCTATTATCAGCGTAAAATCGTAAAACGCGGGATCTCTGCCGTCTGGAGCAGCGTTGCCTTTTGCGATTATATAGTCCGTTGCAAGTCCGTCAACGTCCGTTTTCAAAAAATTGTCTCTGGCAAAATAATTGATATTAAAAATTTTTGCATCATTTGAACCTGAAAGCAATAATCCGGCTCCGGTATTATATCCAAGTACAAAATTTGCATTGCCGAAATCTCCGGTTGATAAATTTCCGGATAATTCAATGAAACTTCCGCCGCTGGAGGTAATTCCTCCGTTGTTAAAAGTCATATCGTTGGCAAATATATTGGTGGTTCCTAATGCTGTGCTTCCTCCGGCCAAAGCCAATGTGGCGTCATCGTCTATAAAAATATTTCCATATCCTAACTGCATCTGAGCGCTTGCAGCTATAGCGCCCTCTTCTATTCTCCATGCAAAACCGGTATTATTGCCCGTTAAAAGCGTAGCGTCCGCGCCACCGAAGTAAGTGTCAAACAAGAACATGTCTGCGCCGCCGGTTTTTACGATAGTTCCGTCTCCGCTAAAATTGCCGCTGAAAAAAACAACCCTTGAATTATATTGGCTGATCACGCTTTCTCGTTTTCCGATTATATTAAAAACCGCATTATTGGAATGAATAATAAAATCATTGGACATTCTGGCGACATCGTTATTTATATCTCCGGATGTGACGTCAACAAATTCATCCGTAGAACCGTCACTCGAGGGCAGGCCGTAAGTTGGGTTCATCGGATTTGTTGCGGCAAGGAAAGTCAATGTTGTAGCCGCATCTCCGGCTTCAAATACAATATCTCCGGTGAAAAGGTTAGCGGTTGGCGCAAAGTAGTCTTGCTGGAGCGTTCCGTAAGCCAGCCTTAAGTCCCACAATCTTCTGTTCTCATGAGTTCTGTCTGAACTGGCAGTAACCTTTCTGTCTAATCTGTTTGAAAAATATCCTTCCAGGATACGATAATACTTTTCTCCGGTGATGCTGTCTGTAGCGGCATGGTATGTTTCAAGAGAAACGTCTTGCGCCCGAGTTACCAAGCTGTATTGATTTCTTATTCCGAGCTCGCTTCCGGCGTTTAAAGTTAAAGTCCCGGTACTGCTGAGCGCAAGCGTTGAAATAATTTCATCGCGTCTCATAGTGTACTCCATATAACTAGTAATAAAAGTTCCCGAGCTGTCAAATACGTTTACGATTTGGGAGCTTACTACAACGTATTGAGGGTCGCTGTATAAATGGAATGTCGTGCCGGCGCCGATAGTCACATTATCATAAACGATCGTATCGTCATATATTTGTCTGCTATCGCCTTTAAAATAGCCTACTTCCTCTTTGCCGGTTTCTATTTTTAGTTCGGCTGCAAAAAGATTCCCCGATAAACAAAATACCGCCAGTACTGCCAGCCATACGCATTGCTTAATTTTCATCATTTTCTCCTTATGATTTTTTAAGATTCTTAAAGAAATTATTATAACCGCAAAAACAAAAAACGCCAATACATTTAAGTATTAAGCGCAAATAAATAAAACAGGGCAAATACCCGTTTTGACAGTTCCAAAGTTGTATGTTAAATTGTTCGCGGACACAAAAAACAAACTCCCCTTTTTATAAAAATAAAAAGTTGCCATTTCGTTCTTCATAACATAAACATAATATAAACAAATTATAACCGATAAGTCAACCGCGCGCCGAAAATGAAATGCCAAATTAATTTGATTATGGTATAATATTCAAACATTATATAAAAAGCAGGTGTTTTGACATGGCTGAATTTATACATTTACACAATCATACCGAATACTCCCTTTTGGACGGCGCTTGCCGGCTGACTGACGATAAAGGAAAACCCGGGGAACTTTTTGATCTTATAGCAAAAGAGTATAAAATGCCTGCGCTTGCCATTACCGACCACGGCAATATGTACGGCGCCATGGAATTTTACTGGGCGGCAAAAGACAGCGGCATAAAACCTATTATCGGCTGCGAAATATATGTTGCCCCTAAATCGAGATTTGACAGAAATATAGACAGGACAGCCGAAGACGGCGGAAATTATAATCATTTAACGCTTCTGGCGAAAGATTTTAAAGGCTATCAGAACCTTATGCACATAGTCAGCATAGGTTTTACCGAAGGTTTTTATTATAAACCGCGCGTTGATAAAGAAATTTTGCGCAAATACAGCGAAGGCATAATATGTATGTCCGGATGTCTTGCCGGAGAAGTCGGGACAAATCTTTTGAAAGGCAATGCGGTTAAAGCCGAAGCTGCGGCTGCAGAGTACCGCGATATTTTCGGGAAAGATAATTTTTACATAGAAATCATGGACAACGGGCTTGAAGAGCAGCAAAAAATAATCCCGGGCATTATAGAGCTTTCCAAAAAAACGGACATTCCTCTTGTCGCGACAAACGACTGCCATTTCCTTAGAAAAGAAGACGCCGCAACGCACGATATTCTGCTTTGCATAGGCACCGGCAAAACTTTGAACGATACAAACAGAATGCGTTTTGATTCCGATTTGTTTTATTACCGCTCTCCCGAAGAGATGGCAAAAACTTTTTCGTACATTCCGCAGGCTTTAAAAAATACTTTGGAAATAGCCGAAAAAACCAATCTTGAAATAAAATCGGACCAGCTTTTGCTGCCCCGGTTTCCGGTCCCTAAAGAGTATGGATCGGATTCGCAGTATCTTGAAAAACTCTGCCGCGAAGGATTGGTCCAAAGATACGGAAACGTAAAACCCGAACACGAAGAAAGATTAAAACATGAGCTCGGAATTATAAATAAAATGGGATTTGCCTCATACTTTTTGATTGTGTCGGACTTCATAAAATACGCAAAAGACAATGGCATACCGGTAGGGCCGGGAAGAGGTTCCGGAGCGGGCGCGATGGTTGCTTATACTTTAGGAATCACCGATATTTGTCCTCTAAAATACGGGCTTCTCTTTGAAAGGTTTTTAAATCCGGACAGACGTTCAATGCCCGACCTTGACATAGATTTTGCGGATTCAGGGCGCGATGAAGTTATAAGATACGTGCGCCAAAAATACGGTGAAGAAAAATGCGCGCAGATCATTACTTTCGGCTCCATGCAGGCAAGGCTTGTTATAAAAGACGTTGCCAGAGCCATGAGTTTTACGCCGACGGAATCAAACAATATAGCCAAACTTATACCTTTCAATTCAAGCATTGCCGAAGCCCTGCAGGCTTCGCAGGATTTGGCAAAACTTGTCAAAGCCGACGAAAGAGTCGCAAAACTTATAGCCGCGTCGCAAAAACTTGAAGGCTTAAAAAGGCATACCGGAGTGCATGCCGCGGGAATGGTTATAGCAAACGAAGAGATCACAAACTATTCGCCGCTTTCCAAAGGTTCAAAAGATATAATAACAACGCAGTACGACGGAAACGTTTTGCCCGCATTAGGTCTTTTGAAAGTGGATTTTTTAGGGCTGCGGACGCTTACGATCATAGACGATACCGTAAAACTCATCAAAAAGAAAGATCCTTCCTTTGATTTGAATGCGATCTCTTTGGACGACCCTAAAACGTACGCGCTTCTGGCCGAAGCGAAAGCATTGGGAGTGTTCCAGCTTGAAAGCAAAGGAATGAGAGATCTTATAAGAAAGCTCAGGCCCACAAATATAGACGATATTATCGCTTTGATAGCTTTATACAGGCCGGGCCCGATGGGTTCCGGAATGCTGGACGATTTTGTCGCCAGAAAACACGGCAGAAAAAAGATCGAGTACGATCATCCTTTGCAGGAGCCTATTCTCGCCGACACTTACGGCGTTATTTTGTATCAGGAGCAGGTCATGAAAATGGCTATAACGCTTGCCGGATTTACTCCCGGGGAAGCGGACGGACTGCGCAAAGCCATGAGTAAAAAGATCCCGGAAGTTATAGAAGCGCAGAGAGAAAAATTTGTGACCGGCGCCGAGAAAAATAATGTGGATAAAAAAACTGCCGACAAAATTTACGATAATATTTACGCTTTTGCCGGCTACGGATTTAATAAATCGCATTCTGCGGCATACGGCATGGTTTCTTATCAGACCGCATATCTTAAAGCCAATTATCCTCTGGAATATTTGACCGCTCTTTTAAATTCCGAAATCGGCCGGTCCGCCATAAAAGACAATGAAGAAAGCAGGCTTGTCATGTATCTTGACGACGCGGCATCTTTCGGCATAAAAATACTGCCGCCCGACATACAGCATTCAAACGGCAGATTTACCGCGGAAAACGGGAACATACGGTTCGGGCTTTTGGCGGTAAAAAATGTAGGCGAAGGCATAACCGAATCTATAGAAAATACCAGGGCGGAAGGCGGCAAATATACAGATTGGGATGATTTTTTGCAAAGAATAGATTTAAAGTCGACCAATAAAAAAGCTTTGGAAAGTTTGGCAAAAGCCGGCGTTTTTGATTCTTTCGGCAAAGATAAGCTTTCAATAAGGGCGGATTTGCTTGCCGGCATAGACTCTTCCGTCGATAAAGCGGCAAAGATCAAAACGGAAAAAGAATCCGCGCAGGGATTTTTATTTGAAGCGGCGGAAACATTTGCGCATAAAAGTTCGCTTCTTAAAAACGTAAAATCTCTTGAACCTTTTGAAGCATTGGACTTTGAAAAAGAAGTGCTGGGTTTTTATCTTTCAGGCCATCCTTTGACTCCGAGAAAAAGAGAGCTGGTCGCGTATTCAAATTTCAGGCTGGACAGTCTTCCCGCGCCGAAAGAAAATGTCGATATTAAAGACGCCCAAATCGTGCGTATTGCCGGAATGATCTCTTCCGTAAAAAAAATGATTTCAAAAGCTAAAAAAGAGCCTTATGCAAAATTTAAAATTGAAGATCTTCACGGCAATGCGGAAGCCATACTTTTCCCGAAATCGTTTGAAAGGTATCAGGGATACCTCACGCAAAACAATGTGGTAGTCATAAAAGGCAGGCTCATGGGTTCGGAAGGGCAGGCGGAAATTATCGTTGAAGACATGATGACCATAGACGAGGCAAAAAGCAAATTCCAGCCCAACTGCGGCGAAGTGCATATAAAAATTTCCACTACAAGATACGACGATGAATTAAACGAACAGCTTTCCGGAGTGTTTAAACGGCACAAAGGCAAAGCAAAAGTGTTTCTTGACATCGAAGACCCTATCCACGGCAGTTTTGCCATTGAAACCGAATACATGTCGGACTGCTCCGACTCTTTCATAGCCTCCGTAGAAAAAGCGGTCGGCAGCAAAGATATAGTTGAACTTCATTATGCTAACTAGAGCGTGTTCACACTTTAGGACTATAAATTCACGGCGTTTGACGAAAAAACCGTTAGGCATATCTCTGTAATTTTTATATAATTTAACATTGGAATTGAATTTTGATTTCGTAAGAGGTGCGTATAATGAATGGTTATTTTCGGCAGGGCGGGTTAAAAAAAACAGCCGTTATGTCGGCGGTTATTTTTTGTTTTTTATTTGCTTGCGAAGCTGTTTTTGCCCAGGAAGACTTTGAATATGAATTTTTGAAGATCGAGGCGGAATCCGAAGCGGAGTCGGAGCGCGATATTCATGATGAAGATTTGCGCAATCTGCATAGGCAGCTTGAAGAACTTGAATACTACAGGTCAGACCTTAAAGCCCAGGAATCAAAGGCTCTGGCGGCTCTTCCCGCAAATCTTAAGAAAAAGTTTAATACTTCTTCCGAGAAAGCGGCATACTATAAAAAACTTTCAAAGGAATATACCGACAAACTCGCAAACGATGAATTAAGCGCGAGCGATATCAAAATATCGCAGAATCTTATAACATTGTCGGAGTTATATACAACCGAAGAATCTATAAAAGCGGTAAAAAAAGAACTGGAAAAAAGAAGCCATATTAAAAAATAACTAAAAATAAAATTTAGTTTTTATTGTGTAAATATATTGAAAATAAAATATGTTTTATATTTGTATACTTTTTTTATTAATTAGTAATTTATAGGAGAGTGTATGGGAAAATCTAAGAAGGGCAGTACCGTTTTTACTGTCATAATGGTTTTAATATGCTGCGCTTTGCTTGTTATTTTTGCTCCAAAGATTTGGCCGGTGTTAAAAGAAAAAATTGGTTCAAAAAAATCTCTAAAAGAAGCGGCAGGCGAAATTGATAAAGTAAACGAAAAAATTAATAAAAATATAAAAAAAGCCGGAGACGGAATGGGCAAAGGCATAGACAAACTAAGAATGTGACCCTGCTGTTTTTTGAATCATTAAATGTAAACTTTGCGGCATGTCTTTTTGCATCGCGTCCGCTTTTAGAACAAAATAAATCGCAATGGAACAATTCAAAATATCCCGGACACTAATAACTCTGGCTTTATCGGTTATTCTGATAACAGCCGTAATTTTATTTTTTAAAAGAACAATAGAATACCGTACAATACAATTTGATGATATTATTTTTGCGGATGCATTGTATCCCCAATATGCTCAGGCCGGCATTGTAAAGAAAATATTTGCATCTTCCGTATATATAGGCGTAACAAGCGCCTATTACAGGCCGGTTTTGCCTCTTTCGTTTTGCATGGACAGTTTGATATCAAAAGGCAAACCGGATTACAGAGTAAATCACACTACAAACATAATACTGCACATCATTTGCGTTCTGCTTTTGTTTTATTTTTGCAAAACGTACTGTTTTCCTTTACTAATATCTTTTTTTCTTTCGGCAATTTTTGCCTTAAATATCTTTTCGCTTCACACCGTGGCGTGGATTAGCGGCAGAAACGATTCCCTTTTATTTATTTTTGTATTTTTATCTTTCATTTTTTTCATTA
This sequence comes from Endomicrobiia bacterium, assembly GCA_009776745.1. GTDB lineage: Bacteria > Elusimicrobiota > Endomicrobiia > Endomicrobiales > Endomicrobiaceae > Endomicrobium_B. Next base: position 19,506 of record WRNH01000030.1, read on the forward strand.
AGGCAAATGAGGATAAAAATAATAAGATCCTTTTTTATATCTGGCACATAATATTCTTTTGCATAGCTTTGCTCACAAAAGAAAGCGCTTTCATGATCCCTATATTATGTTTATCTTACGGATTATTTTTAAAGAAATACAAAAAATCAATTCCGGTCTATTGCGTTTGGGTTATTTGCATGATTACGGTTTTGTTTATACGGTCGAAATATGTAAACAATAATACGCTGTTCGAACATATTTTTAACTTGTCGGATTTGAAAAATAATATTTATATGGTTTGCGATTACTTAACAAATGCATTTTTATTGTCAAAGGACATAATTTATCCTCAATTCAGCTTGTTGGTTTTCATTAAAGGTACGGCTATTGCCGCAATGCTTGTAATATTTGGAAGTTTATCTGACAATAAACGAAATGCGTTATTTTTTCTTTCATTTTTTATTATATTTTTATCGCCTAATTTCTTAATAGACAGAATTCTATTCCAGGGAAACAGAATGTATTTGCCGTTTGCGTTTCTTTTAATAGCCGTTTTTTACATGATCGCGCCTTTATTTAAAAAATATAAAGCTGCCGCCTGCTGCATAACGTTTGTATTTATCATATGTTCTGCTTTAAATGCAAACAACAGAGTTAATATTTTTTATGATCAAGATACATTTTTTTCAGATACGGACGATATGGTAAAATTAAAAAGTAATTTGTTATGGGAATTCAAGCTGCTCACATATTTAAATTTTATAGACCATTCAAAGATACCGTTGGAAACTCTTGAAAAAAGAAACATTGCGGATAAAAATATAATACAAATACTGATATCCGTAAATTTGCAGCTTGAGAATTATCAAAAAGCTTTGGAATACGCGTTAAAATATGAATCTTTTTTAGAAAAAGATAAAGATTATTATGACTTGTTAATATTTTGCTATGTAAAATTAGGCGAGTATGAAAAAGCAGATCAAATAAAAGCGCTGTCTGACAAATAAAGATATCAAAACTGAAATTTATAAACTGCAGCCGGTACAGACAGCGATTGCGAATCGACCGTTTTAACTAAAAATAAAATTTAGTTTATTTTCGTTATATTATTGAAAAATCAATCCATTATTATTTTAAAACCACTTTTATTTCTTTGGTATTTATTATTAGGATGATATATTATTTTTCCGTATAACTTCCAGTGTGATACTTTTTGAACTCATGCATAGTATTGTTAGAAAGGCAGAGTGGAAAGTGGAGAGTGGAGAGTGAAGATACAACAAAAGACAAAGTCGTTGCAGTATCTCCACTCTTCACTTTTAACTCTTCACTCTGCCGTTAAAAAGGAGGCATCATGAAAAAATTACCGTTGTTATCAATTTTAGGATTGTTTTTTGTGCCGTATTACAGTTTTGCCCAGGAAATGCCGTCATTGCCAAAACAAGATGCGCCTCCAAGTGAAACTATAATCTTGCCTCCGCCGCAAATAAGAATTCCTGAAAACATGAAAGCGCTGGAAATTGCCGAATTAAACGTAAATATTGAAGTCGCGGCAAATATAGCCGTAACAAAATACGACATAACGTTTTTTAACCCCAATAACAGAATTCTTGAAGGTGAATTTGATTTCGCGATGACGCTGGAACAAAGCGTCCGCGCGTTCGCGCTTGACGTAGACGGCAAAATGAGAGACGGCGTGATTGTAGAAAAAACAAAAGCCAGACAGGTTTTTGAAGAAATTGTAAACCGCCGCGTAGATCCCGGCCTGCTTGAAAAAACGGCCGACAATCATTTCAAGGCGCGAATATACCCTATAAATCCGAACGGTACCCGCCGCATTCAGATTATTCTTGAAGAAAAACTAAATATCGACGGCAATAATTATTTTTATAAAATACCTCTGAATTTTGATTCCGTTATAGGCAGTTTTTCTTTAAAAGCCGAAATAATTAAAACTTCGCTTGAACCTTCCGTGAAAGAAAATTCTCTTGAAAATTTTAAGTTTTCAAAGTGGAACGATTCTTATAATGCAAGTTTTAACGCCAAAAATTATAAACTGTCCGGAAACTTAAGTTTTGCCGTTCCGGTAGAAAACAATGAGAAAATTTTTACCGCTTCCAAAGACGGCAAAACTTATTTTTTTGCTTTGGTTCCCGTTGCAAAAACGGAAACTAAAAAAAATTCTTTTAAAAAAATCGCGATCCTGCAGGACGCTTCAAACAGCGCGGCAAACGGAAACAAAAGCAGAGAACTTGAATTTTTAGATAATTACTTTAAAAACGAATCCGTTCAAGTACAGTTTGTGACGTTCAGCATAAAAGCGTCCCGAGTGAAGAATTTTACCGTCAAAAACGGCAATTGGGATGACTTGAAAAAAGAAATGGAAAACGTAATATATGACGGCGGAACAAATTTAAAAGCTCTTGAAAACATAAATCTTGATGCGGACGCGGTTTTTCTTTTTAGCGACGGATTAGACAGTTTCGGACAAAGCGTGTCAACGGACTTCAAAATTCCCGTATTTGCGATCAATTCGTCGAATTCTTTTTCAGCGGAATTTTTAAACAAAATTGCCGTAAACAGCGGAGGCTTGTTTATAAATTTAGCGGAACGATCCGCCATGAGCGCGGCAGATTTGGTAAAAAACGTTCCGTATAAGCTTTTAAACGTAAAATACGATCCGTCGGAATTTGAAGAAGTTTTTCCGTCAATGCCCGTTGTTACGTACGGAAAAGTTTCCGTCAGCGGCATTGTTAAAAAAGACGGCGCAAAATTCGTTTTACAGTTCGGTACGGATAAAATACAAAACGAACAAACGCTTGAAATTAAAAACGCTCATAAAAATGATCTGGCAGAAAATGTCTGGGTTCAAGACAAAATAAGAGAACTGTCTTTAGACAGCCTGACAAATAAAGACGAAATTGTAACGTTAAGCAAAAAATACGGAATTTTGACTGACTTTACGTCGCTTTTAGTGCTGGAAGATATTAACGATTATGTAAATAACGAAATCACGCCGCCTGCCGAACTTTTAGAACAATACAATAAGCTGCTCGCTCAAAAAAGAAGAACCCTGATATCTAAAGAGAAAGACATTATTGCGAATGCTCTGGAAGAATTTAAGAAATTGAAAAGCTGGTGGGAAAAGGATTTTCCGAAAGATAAACCGCCGGTTTGGGAAAGAAACAGATCCGATGATATGATGATTTCAGAAGAGGGGCTTATGGAAATGGAGTCAGCGGCGCCAGCGTCTGCGAAACAATCCGCTAAAATGAAATCCGTTGGCGCTCCGGCGCCGGAAAAGTTCATGGAAGCGTCCCATGATTCTAAAGATAATTCGTCGAACGATAAAAAAGAAAAAAGCGTTTCCATGCAAATACAAGCGTGGGAATCAAAAGCCCCTTACATGGAAATAATTAAAAAAGCCGACAAAAAAGATTATTACAAAACATATCTTGAAATTAAAAAAGACAATAATAACCGCCCGTCGTTCTTTCTGGATATGTCGACTTTTTTCCAGCAAAACGGAAGCAATGAAGAAGCTGTTCTAATAATTTCAAATATTTCCGAAATGAAAATAGACGACCCTGACCTGCTGAAAGTTACCGCTCAAAAACTTTTGGAACTCGGGGCATTGGATTTCGCGATCTCATTGTTTAAATATGTTACGGAATTGAGGCCGGAAGTGCCGCAGTCTTACAGAGACCTTGCATTTGCGCAAAGCGAAAACGGACAATACCAGCAGGCTTTAGACAACTATTATAAAATAATCACGGGCGACTGGCAAAACATATACAACAATATAAAAACAGTAGTGTTTGTGGAAATGAACCGCCTTATCGCTATTTACGGAAAAAAGATTGACATAAGCCGAATAGATTCGCGTTTTATTTTTTCTATGCCCGTGGAAGTGCGTATGGTTTTATCGTGGAGCGCGCCGAATATATACATAGATTTGCACGTTGTCGACCCTTACAATGAAACCTGCGCTTACAATCACAATCTTACCTATACGGGCGGAAAAATGAGCCTCGACATTACAAGCGGATACGGACCTCAGGAATATATGATAAAAACCGCGATAGACGGAACTTATTCCACTTATCTCAACTATTACGGAGGTTCAAGCCAAAAACTGCTCGGCCCGGTAACGGCTTACGCCGATATTTATACGTTTTACGGAACGCCGTATGAAACGCATAACAGAAAAATAGTGCGGCTTGACACCATCAGCGACAAAACGGAACTTGTTGATATAATCTTTGATTCTTCAAAAAGAAAAAACGCAGAAAAAACCAAAACAAAAGAGGAAATCAAAAAACCTGAAGATGACAAAAAAACAGGAATAGTTGATACCAAAAAAAACTTTTTTAAGTAAAAGAGAGAAGCCTCACAGGCATGCGTGATACTTTTTGAACTCATGCATAGTATTGTTAGAAAGGCAGAGTGGAAAGTGAATTGGAGATAAGAGAGAATAGAGTATAGATAATAGATACGGCAACGGCTTATGCAGGCAATGAATAATAAGATCTGTTT